>JAIRQI010000082.1 GCA_031256575.1 Coriobacteriales bacterium | reverse complement strand
AACTCATGCCTGAACCTTGTCGACATTTCCGGTAGCTGCGCACTGTTCAAGAACCCAACTCATCATCTGAACCTGGTCGACACCAGTAATCATTGCACACCGTTCTTCTCCCCAACCAGTTGCACGATTCTTTGCACCAGGCTGTCGATGGTCGCTTGCTTAGACTGATAGACTTTCAACCCGGCCTGGCGGGCGGTGGCCGCAGTCAGGCGGCCGATGCAGACAGCATTCAAAGTGCTCAAATCCCTGCCTACTGTGGCCTCCAGAAATCCCTCAACTGCCGAGGAGCTGGCAAACGCAGCGTAATCATAGTCGTCGCCGGTAATGCTCAGGCTGTTCAAGCTGCGCTGGTAGATGGCCCGGTCGGTGAAAGCTACGCCAGCTCTGGATAAGACCGTCGGTAGCTCTGATGAGCCGTCTTGGACGCGGGCCAGCAGCAGGCGGTCGTCAGGCTTGAGCAAGCCGAGCAGGCCCTGCGCCAGCGCCTGGCCATTGTATTCATCAGGCATAAAGTCAGCCTGCAGGCCAAAGCGGCCAAGCTCCCGCATCGACTCCGGGCCGACACAGGCAATCTGTAATTGGTGCAGGCGACGCAGGTCATAATGCTGCTCGACAAGAAAGCTGAACAGTGTTTTCACAGCAAATCCGCTGGTCAAGACCAACCAGCTGTAGGTGTCCAGTTCGGCCATTGCCAATTTCAGGTTGCTGGGGATGGTAGTCAGGTGGGCGTAATAAAGCTCGTCAACTTCAGCTGCCATTTGCCTGAGGGCTGCGGCCAGTTTGGATGGCTCAGGCTTGATACGGGGGACAATGATGCGTTGGCCCTTCAAGGGCAGTTGGCTGAACCAGTCATACTGCTCAGCCAGCTCTGCCACCCGGCCGACGATAATCAGAGCCGGTGAGACCACGGCGTTCTGCTCAGCCAAAGCGGGCAGGGTTTGAATGGTGCCGATGAACTTGCGTTGGTAACTGTATGTAGCGTTCTCGACGATAGCTGCCGGCATCTGTGCATCCATTCCGGCTGCCAGGCAGCCAGCAGTAATATCCGGTAATGTAGCGACTCCCATCAAGAAGACCAGTGTTCCACCTAGGGCTACTAAAGCCGGGTAGTTGATGTCTGGTTGGCTGTCATTCTTGCCATGGCTGGTGATGATATGCAGAGTCGAAGCGTAGTCTCGGTGAGTCACCGGAATACCGGCAAAGGCTGCCCCGGCAATCGCAGATGTCACTCCTGGTACCACCTCGAAGGGTATCTGCTGCTGAACCAGCAGCTCCAACTCTTCGCCACCTCTGCCAAAGACGAAGGGGTCACCGCCCTTCAGCCGTACTACATTAAACCCAGCCTGGGCTTTCTGTAGTAACAGACGGTTGATTTCTGACTGCGGCACAGGATGGTTACCAGCGTATTTACCGACATCGATTTGCTCGGCAGTTGCCGGAATCATACTCAAAATGTCAGGGCCGACGAAGCGGTCATACAAGACGACCTCGGCCTGGGCCAGGCATTCTGCTCCCCGCAAGGTCAATAAGCCTGGGTTTCCCGGGCCAGCTCCAATCAGTGTCACCTTCATCAGCCTTGCGACCTTTCTGTCAATTGGGCTGCCAGAGTTGCTCCTAGGTTCAGTGCCTGAACAGCCAGGCCACTCAGTGAGCCGCTAAATACCCGACCAAGGGAGTCGACCAACATACCGCGCACCTCCAGCTGGTCACCTTGCAGTTGGGCAAAGACGGCAACCGGAGCGGAGCAGTCACTGGCCAGGGTGCGCAGATACTGCCGCTCAGCCAGCGAGACCACCTCGGACTCCCAGGAGTGAAAAGCAGCCAGATACGAGCAATTCTCCCCAGCCCGGGATTGCACTGCGAGAATGCCCTGGGAGCCGGAGGGAATCATCTCATCGGCATTGAAGACCTTGCTGATGCGGTTGGCGAGGCCCAGCCTGACCAGGCCGGCCTGGGCCAACACCAGCGCGCTATACTCCCCGAGGTCGAGCTTGGCCAGGCGGGTGATGACGTTGCCCCGCACAGGCTGGGTCTCAAGCTCCGGGTACAGCGCCTTGAGCTGGATGCTCCGACGCAGGCTGGAAGAGCCAATCGGCCGAGCCGGGTCGATTTCGCTCACTCCGTCAGGCAAGACCAAGGCATCATATGGGGCCTCACGGGCAGAGAGCGCGACAATCGGCAGCTCCGGGTTCTCTTCGTAAGGCAGGTCTTTGTAGCTGTGCACGGCAATGTCGATTGACCCGTCCAGCAAAGCCTGCTCCAGCTCCTTGACAAACAGGCCCTTGCCGCCGATGCTGCTCAGGCTCTTGTCCAGGTTGCGGTCACCGGCAGTGCGAATCGTCACCAGCTCGAATTGAATGTCAGCTTCAGTGCTTTGTACGGCATCGATTACGATTTGCGCCTGTCGGACCGCCAGAACACTCTCCCGACTACCGATGCGGATAGTCCTTGCCATCAGTTCATTACCTCCCTGATTTGTTGTATGGTCTGTTTGACAGCCCGGTGGTTTCCATCTGTGGAGACAAGCCCGGCTATGTAAGACTGGTTCTCGGCGATTGCCGGAAAATAGAAAGTACACTCGTCCCTGCTGTCAGCAACTGACACCAGGATGTCTAGTGCCCGGGCCTCCACCCCGACCTGCTGGTTGACCGCGCGTTGACTGGTAGCGGCAACAACCAGGAAGGGTCGGTGGTTGGGGGTGTTGGTGATGTCGCCTTCCTGGTATTCTCGCGTTATCCAAGTTATCTGCCCTTGCTTGGCCATTGACTGCAATGCCTCGCTGAGGCTGGGTGAAACCAAGGTGATAGCAGCACCAAAACTGGATAAGACCTTGACCCGCCGCTCCGCTATGCGACCTCCGCCAACCACCAGCACCGAGCGGCCACGTAGGTCGCTGAACAGCGGAAAGAAGCGAGTCTGCATACTGCTGGCTGGTTGGTCGGCTAATGCTTGGTCGGTTGCTGCTGCTTGACTGCTTACTGTTGCTTGGCTGCTTGTAGCTTGGTCAGCTGCTGCTTGGTCGGCTGGTTGGCTGCTGGCTGTCTGGCTAGTCGCTGCTATGCTAGTCACATCTTGGCTGCTTGCAGTCGCTCCGTCTGGGAGTGCACTGGTGAGCGGTTCGCTCAGCTCCGGCAACCTGGGCTTCTCCCCAGCTGATGCCAGGCAGATATCGATAATCTCTTCTAGCGAGTAGCCCTCTTCAGCGAGTGGCCGGGCTACCACGATGACCTGGACGCCGAGGTCGAGGGCAGCTTGAATCTTCTCTTCAAAGCCGCCAATCTGGCCGGAATCCTTGGTCAGGAGGTACTTAGCCTGGGTGGTCAAGAGAATGGCCCGGTTCATCTGATAATCAAAGGGGCCTTGCATGCAGTAGATATGAGCTGGTCGAAAGCCCAGCTCTAAGGCTCGCGTCAGCGAATCAATGGCGGGTAGGATGCGCAGGTAGAAACGCTCAGCGTAATTGGCAATCTGGGTGAACGGTTCTAGTTGCTTAGCTCCTGTGGTCAGCAGCACCCGCCCGCTGGTATTTTTCAGCCAGTCTGCGGCGGCAGCGATGTCTGGTACATTGACTAGGTCTGTCGATGACTGTCCGGGTGGACGCTTCAAACGCAGGTAGGTCTGAGTGGTTTCGGCACAGGCCGTTCGGACATGCTCAGTGATGGATAGGGCATAAGGATGGGTGGCATCGACAACGTAGGTGAAACCACCGTCACGCAGCAGCTGTTGCATTTGCGGTTCAGTCATCGGGCCAGTGATAATCTCATAATCGGCTTGAGCAGATTGCGTGGTTTCAACAGCTTGCGCAGTCTTGGCGAGCTGCGTTGCTTCTGCGAACTGCGCTTCCTGGGTGGCTTGAGCGGTTTGCGCAGCACGGGTAGCCTGTGCATCCTGGGAAGCCCGCGTGGTTTGCGTAGCCGCAGCGGCTTGGGCAGACTGTGCCGTCTGGCGGCCGAATTCGCTGGCTACCGAAAGCGTCACAGCAACACCAGCTCGCGCCAGTGACTCCGCCAGCCAGCGTCCCTCAGTGGTTCCGCCGAATATCAAAACCCGCATTGCCAAGCTATCCTCATCAAGCCCTCGATACCCAAGACCAACACGGCTTACAGCCGATAGCCCCGGGCGGTGACCAGCTTGCCGTTGGTGATACGGGTGTCCGAATTACCGATAATTACCGTGGTCAGCATGTCCACCGGAGCCGCCGGCAGCTCAGCCAGGGTACAGAGGCTGCCGCTGTTGACTTCACCTCTGAAGGCATTGCGCACATAGCCGCATTTGGTTTCCGGTGGCTTGTGCCTGAGCAGGATGTCGCAGGCCCGGGCCAGGTAATTGCTGCGTTTGTTGCTCTGGGGGTTATAGAGGCAAAGCACCATATCGGCTAAAGCCATGGCCTCCAGGCGCTTCTCGATGATATCCCAGGGGGTCAGAAGGTCGCTTAGACTGATTACCGCGAAATCATTAGACAATGGCGAGCCCAACACAGCAGCAGCGGCATTAGCTGCCGTGATACCGGGAATCACCTCGATTGAGACCTCCGGATGCTGCTCAGCCAGCTCAAACAACAAACCGGCCATGCCATAAATCCCGGCATCACCGCTGCAGATAACTGCGACCTGTTTACCTTCCAGGGCCGCATCGATAGCTGCTTGACAACGTCGGGCCTCACTACGCATACCGGTGCTGATGGTCTGCTTGCCGACCAACAAGTCGGGAATCAGTTTCAAGTAGCTGGTATAGCCGACGATACAATCGCAGGCCAGAATAGCCTCCCGCGCTCTCGGTGCTAAAAGGCCAGGGTTGCCCGGCCCTAATCCAACAGCAAAGACCTTCACCTTGTTTTCTCCATCCAAACGGGGTTTGTAGGACTTCTTACTTTGTGTTCTATCTAACCGGCTGAGTATCTCCTTGTTTTTCTGCCAGTTCAAATATCGGGAGACATGCTCGCTAATGATGCCGTCAATCTGAGCCAGACTGCTGGCTGAGAGCTGGCGGCCATCCAAAGAGATGTCGTCGATGGTCAACAACTGGATACCGGGGATATCTTGGACTTCCGGTTCGACATCGCGGGGTACCGCCAAATCGATGATGATTTGCGGACGCTTGGCCAGTGCCAGCAGCTCGTCATAACGTACAGTGAAGTGATTGCTGGTAGTTGCACTGATTACGATGTCGGCCTGCTCGACGACTGAATAGCGGTCTATATAACCGACGGTCTGAGCACCCACGGGAACCTGAATGACCCCGCGATGGTATTGCCGGAGGGTGACTGTCGTCGCTACTCCAGCATCCAACAAGAGAGTCGCTACCTGTCGGCCAATCACACCATTGCCGATAACCAGGGCAGTAGAGCCCTGCATGTCAATCATTGTCTGCAGTATCTGTACAGTCTCCTGCGGTACAGAAGCGCTGCCCAAGGCATGCATGATGACATTGGTCTTAATCGACTTCGCTGCCTGGACCGCCACTCGGAAGAGTGTTTCTAGATAACTGTCAGAGCTTGACTGACTGCGGGCCAGCTCCAAAGCCTCGCGCGTCTGGGTGACTATCTGGTCGTCGCCTAAAATCTGGGAGTCCAAACCGGCAGCCACCCGGCAGAGATGCTCAATGACTGCTGCCCCAGAGAGTTCACTGAAATACTCACGGTGCGCCTGGTAGTCTTGGTCCAACTCCTCGCAGAGTATGCGAGTCAAGCTGAGGTCTTGGACATCATCGTCAACTGAGGCATACAACTCAGTGCGGTTGCAGGTGCTGATTAGCACACATCCACCCAGCTGATGACCCTCTTTAATTGCCGTCACCAGGCGCTCTGAGCGCTCTTTGGTCACGGCAAAGCGCGAACGGGTATCTAAATCTGCCCGTGTGTAGTCCAATCCTGTCATTAGCAGTTTCAAAACCCCACCCTCCAGTCCTGTATGGCAATAGCCAGAGTTGCCTGGTCTTGCACGGTCTTGCTTAGTAGCAGTTCACCAGCAGCAGCTGAGAGGTAGGCTGCTGCCTCACAGACATTACCGGTCCCGGTTACTTTACTGACCCGCTCGGACTGGGCAAAGCGCCCAGCTACCTGGTTCAACTGCTCAGCTGTGTAGATATGAAAAGCCAGATGGTACTTCTCGACAAGGGCAAGTATTGCCGGTTCGTCCTGCTTTAAGTCAATCGAGGCGATGGCTGCTACCGCTTGGATGGGCAGACCAAGCTTTGCTAAGCTCTTTAAAAAGAAGCCCTCCAGAGCTGTTGTGGAGACCATCCGTCGGGCACCGATGCCAACATGAATACAGCGCGGTACCAGGTTCAAGGTCCTTAAGAAGGGTTGGCATTGGCTGTTCAAGCTGATTGCCACACCGACTGGCCGTTCAGAGTCGCAATCGACAAAAGCCGGCAGCTCACCGTCAATGGCAAAATCTGAGTAGAGGCCAACTGTCTGCCCGTTCAACATAGTGGCTGCTACTACCTTAATTAGTGCCGGATTAAGCACCGCATAGCCTTGTTCTTGAGCGAAGGCATCAAAGGCAAAGACCTGGTTGACATCGGTTGCCGTAGTGATTACCGGAGTGGCATTTATCAATGAGGCAATCTGCCTGGCATAGCGGTTGGCACCACCCAGGTGTCCGGAGAGCACTGGGATGACATACTGACCAGCCTCATCGATGACAATCACGGCGGGGTCTGAAACCTTGCTCTGTAGCAGGGGTGCGATGGCCCGAACGGCAATGCCAGCAGAACCGATAAAGACCAGTACTGCTCCACTTTTAAACAATGCAGCAGTGGTCCCTCCGAGGTCAGTAACCCGATGCACAACCACCTTGGCCGCTGCCGCGTCAACAGCAGCCGCAACCACCGCAACCGCCGCAACCGCGTCGCCTGCCACTGCCGTGTCACCCGCAACCGCCGCAGCCGCGTCGCCCGCAGCCGCAACCGCCGCAGCCACGTCACCCGCTGCCGCGTCGCCCGCAACCGCCGCAGCCGCGTCACCCGCAGCCGTGTCACCCGCCGCCGCGTCGCCCGCAGCCGCAACCGCTGCCGCCACCTCGCCCGCTGCCGCGTCGCCCGCCGCCAAGCCTCGCAGCGCTTGCGCCAGGCGTTGGCCCAGGGCTTCTCCCCGCTCAGTAAAAGCCAGTATCGAAAAGCTACTGGTCACTGTCGCTCCCCTGGCGGTAGCCATGGCTGAAGCTCGGGTTGTAAAGGTAAGAGCGCTCGAACTCGCCGCCTAAGAAGTCGCCGACCAGGATGATTGCCGTGCGGCTGATATTTGCGCTAGCCGCTGCATCTTCCAGCGCGGCGATGCTTGTTCTGACGATTTTCTGGTCCGGCCAAGTGGCTTTATAGACGATGGCCGCCGGGGTATCAGGCGAGTAGCCGCCCTCAATCAACTCTGCCGAAAGATTGGAAAGCATCCCTGCAGAGAGGAAAATGGCCATCGATGATTGGTGATGGGCAAGTGCAGGGATGCTTTCCTTCTCGGGTACCGGCGTCCTACCAGCCATTCTTGTGAGGATAAGTGACTGACTGATGCCAGGCAGGGTATACTCAACGCCCAGCGCGGCCGCGGCTCCGGAAAAGGCACTGACTCCAGGAATCACCTCAAAGGCGATGCCCTGGTTGGAGAGGATTTCAATCTGTTCTTGAATTGCCCCGTAAAGGCTCGGGTCGCCGGTGTGCAGGCGAGCAGTAGTCAAGCCGGCTTGCTCGTTATCCATCATGACCGCGATGACCCCCTCCAATGTCATCGAGGCGCTGTCGTGGATTACACAATTGGATGAAGCATAGCCTAAAAGTGCAGGATTGACAAGAGAACCAGCATAAATTATGCAATCTGCTTCAGATAACACCCGCATACCTCGCACTGTGATTAAGTCCTTGGCGCCCGGCCCAGCTCCGACGAAATAAATCATCCCTCACTCTCCTTTACGATGGCTACGGTGAAATACCCGGTGTCCGGGTCGCTCAGATACTCGTCAATCGACCGATAGAGCCGTTGCCCGCTCATCGTGGCCCGACAGACTACCATGGTCTGCTGGCTATAGCCGCGCTGCTGCAACTCCCTCAGCACCGCCAGCAGGTTCTCCCCCGACTTCATGATGACCTTGTTGCCCGGCGCATCCAAAAGCTCGCCAATCTGGCGGCTGTGGCGGGCCGGTATGATGGTCAAGGTCTCGTCCCCGACACATTGCGCCGTCCCCAGCGCGGCGGCGGCGGCGGCAAATGAGGTCACCCCGGGAATAATCTCGGTCTCATAACCTAAAGCCGCCACAATCTCATGCACATACATATATGTGGAGAAGGTCGTGGGGTCGCCTAATGTGATGAAGCCGACATCCTGACCTCTGTCCAGCCGCTCGATTATCTGCTCGGCAGCAGTCTGGCGAGCAGCGATACGCTCGCTGTAGTCTCTGGACATGGCAAAATAGCAGTCCATCAACTCACTGTCGCGGATGTATTCGGCAATGATGTTCAATGCTGTCTGCTCCTCACCAGAATGGCGCGGAATGGCCAGCACTGCACAGCGTTGGATGGTCTGGATGGCCTTCAAGGTCAAGAGTTCTGGGTCTCCCGGCCCGGTGCCAATGCCATATAGTTTTCCTTTCATATCTCCTGCTCTCGCTGTTGTTTGCTCTATCTGACGGACTTGGGTGTGGCTTGG
>JAIRQI010000181.1 GCA_031256575.1 Coriobacteriales bacterium | reverse complement strand
GGCATTGATTTCTGATAATGTGACGGTTTTCTACACCAATACACCCGAAGAGGAGATAGAGGTATTGAATGATTCCGTAGTGCCGTTTTCATCAGCCCAGAGCGCGGTGGAAGAGTTCTGTCAAACGCTTATGCTGCCGGGATGCATTGAATGGTTCGAGCTGTGAAGACAGCATATCAATCCGCTGGATCAGGTGGTCTGAGATGTCAAGGATCTCACAGCGCGCCCACCAAGGGGAGGTAACATCAGCCCTGACTTCACAGATCTCTCTAACTACTACGTAACCAGTGATGGAAATGACTTGTTTTATGTCTTGGTCAGCGCTGTAGCAAAATCGATACAGGAGCAGGCTTGCCTTTATATCGAGTGATACAAAAGCCTGTTGCTGGGTGCTACAGCTTGTCACAATGGTGGGTATTCGACGGCTACCATAATACTAAGGTATTAGTTTGCCTAATCCAAAATCGCTCATCGTGACAGTGCATGAACATTTTTGGCCTGAAGTAGCAGGTAGCACACCATTTCGCCAATTATTCATTTGTTAGAATCTTTACGCAGGGGTTGAACGCTTGATTGGGTTACTATAATCAATGCTTATCCATTATCCGAAACAATTAGAGAGGCAGCATAATGGAGAAAGTCGAATACCTGCCGCTGGGTAGTATCGTGGTAGTACACGGAGCAATTAAGAAGACAATGGTCATCGCTCGCGGGCTAGCCGCGGAAATCAACGGAGAGACTAGCGTCTTCGATTATGCCGGCTGTCTGTACCCGGAGGGTATCATCGGCGACCAGATCATGTATTTTAACCATCAAGACATTGCCAAGGTTGTCTTCAGTGGCTTTAGCGACGAAGACGATAGTCTGATGGTGGAGAACATCAATACCTGGCTGCAAAGTGTACCCTTCGAGCGAGCCGATCCACTGAAGATAAACCAAGGCCGTGCTGATGGCTAGTAAGGCTAGTGGCCTGCTGTCGACCTACACCAGTCAACACCAGCCGTCTGCCAAACTCTCAGACAGCTGCCAGTATCGTTGAAGGGCTTATGTCTCAACACCAGGGAAGGAGTAGTTCGTGTCAGGTTTGGAAGTACAATTCAACATCCTCAATTACGAAGTAGCTGTCAGCCAGTTGCAGAACAAAGTAAACAGCCTTACTCCGGAAACCGACAAGTTGCCAGCTATTGCCAGCCAGGCTATAACGCTGCAAGCTTACAGATCCCGTCTGGACATAGTCGGAGAACTGCTCCAGAGCTACCGCCGCCTGCTGGAAAAGGATCTGGTGGCATTGCGGGACGCTCGGGAGAGCCTAACCGAGACAGACCGCAGCTTGGCAGGCTCGGCGAGCAGCCTACTCGGGCAGTGAGGCAACGAGTGCTATGCAGACAGGGCTATTGACAACAAAAGAAAGGTTGACATGGGTACGCCAGTAAATAGTGCGGCTGGTGGCGCATTCGTCATCGATTACGATGAGATGACTGATTTTGGCTTTCGGATGCAAAGCCAAGTCAGCACCTGGGGAGAACAGCTAGGAGCGATCCGGGACCAGCTGGAGGTTATCACCGGCATGGACTCCTTTAAAGGCAGGGCAGCCGAGAGTGTTAAAAGCTATCTCTCTGAGATCCACTATGTGATCCTCTTCAGTTTGGGCGATATCCTAAACGAGCTTTATACCCGGTTTCTATTGTATAAGGATGGCTACTATTCAACTATCGATTCGAATAATCATGCCAAGCTCAGCGAGACGGTACTGACGGATTCTATTCAGGCTTTCAGCGCTTCATGGGCCGACTTCGAAGCGAGTAACGTTCGTATCCACAATACCGCGGATAGTATTCACGATATTATGAACGCTTACCCACCGGAGGCATACGGTGTACTGGATGCTTATAGTATGGTTTTAGAGAAGTTGAAAAACCTCCAAACGGACGTTACTGGCTACGAGTCAGAGCACCTCGCCGGTGATTTTACTAATCTGGACGCTCTAGTCAGCAGCTTGCGAACCTTCATTGCCGAATACCAAGCCAAGGACAACCACAGTGTAGCCAGCTATGTTACAGGGTCGATTGCTAGTTCTGTCAGCCTTGGCGCTCTAGGAGAGGCTTTGTTCTGCTCCGGATCAGACCGTGAGTTCCTAGCTGGTGCCGTCGAAGCCGCCAACCTGCGAGAGCAGGCTCGTTTCGAGGTTTTACAAGCAGAATGGGCAAAAGAGCGAGAGGAACAGGGCTGGTTGAATCTCTTGGTCGGCGGTTTGATTGTAGTCGGGGGCATCTTCTGTATTGTCGCAACCGCCGGGTTGGCTACTCCATTAGTAGTGGCTGGAGCTATCGCCGGCTCTGCTACGGTAATTTATGGTGCATCGAACATGGTGGCGGCTGCACAGGATATATACTACGGTGCTCATGGCGATTACTCGACTACAGCATTCAACCCGATGCGCGATACGATCTTCGAATGGGTCTTCGGCCCGGAGGGCAAACAGCAAGCCTGGGATACATTCGGCACCGTCGCCATCGCCGCTTCGACCGTGATGACACTAGGTGCCGGGGCAATCAGTGCCAGCTCAGCTGCCGCTAATGCGGGGACATCAGTTTTCCGCGCAGTCGGAGTCTATGGGGCTAAGACTGCAGTCTCCATCGGTGCTGGCTACTTGGGCGGGGTCGGAGCCAAAGAAGCAGCCCTGTTCTTTGGTGCTGATGAGACTGTGGCTAACATCTTCGGTGTCATCGGCGGTACTACCGCAGGCATCGCCACCGGCATCGGAGCACAGCGGATCGACCAAGCTTACAACCTAAGCGGCTTTTATCAACCAGTTATTGAACCAGTTATTGAACCAGTTGCTGAACCTAAGCCACCTGATCTGCCAGAGTTTGATAATAAAACAACGCACGGAGTACTTCGAACCGCTGACGGGCAGGATATACCATTTCAATCCGGAAATGCCGACCCTCGTTACAGCAATTATGTATCGGCATCACACGTCGAGGGGAAGGCAGCCTTGTATATGGGCGAGAATGGGATAACTGATGCCACTTTATACACCAATAATACCAATGGAACCTGCGGATTCTGTGATAAGATGCTCTCAACCTTGCTGCCAGAGGGTTCTCAGATGACTGTTGTTCCACCAACAAATGCCGTAGCCAATAATGCCAGTGCTGTAGCAGTACCAAAAACCTACGTTGGCAATAGTGCTATTCCGAAAGTTAACCCGAAGTTCATCATTCCCTGAACATAAGGAGCAATAATGCGAATAAGCCATTTTGGAGGACTGGAGTCATGCGACACAGCTGAGGAGCTGAGCTTAGTGTTGCAAAAGCGGTTTGGAGACTGTGCTAATGAGTTCTGGATTCATCCTGATGGTTCCGAATACCCTTGTATCGGCTTGATGGTGGTTCATGACTATGCATATATTCAGTATTTCCCGGAGGAAGGCAGCCCGGGCTATCAACCCACAGGTAATGCTCTGGCATTGATTTCTGATAATGTGACGGTTTTCTACACCAATACACCCGAAGAGGAGATAGA
>JAIRQI010000177.1 GCA_031256575.1 Coriobacteriales bacterium | reverse complement strand
ATCATCACCCGACTGGAGCGTGTCGGTTTGACAATCGAGCGTTTGGAGTTGACTCAGGTCAGTCTTGAGCAAGCGCAGGCAAATTACCAAGAACACCAAGGCAAGCCGTTTTATGGCGGTTTGATTGACTACATCACCTCTGGGCCGGTGGTTAAGATGATCGTCTCTGGCCCCGATGCGGTGTGCATCTGCCGCAAGTTGATGGGTGCTACCAATCCGCTAGAAGCAGCTCCCGGCACCATCCGGGGAGACTTTGGTCTGGTCATGGATGCCAATGTCATCCACGGTTCGGATTCACCCGAATCCGCCACCCGCGAGATAGCTATTTTCTTCGGCGAGTGAGTAACGAGCGCAGTGGATGCTCCGAGTTTGCGACAAGCATAACGAGCAAGCAATGAATGCAGAAGACGCGTACTTCTCCACATTACAAGACATTGACATTAGGTCTGCCCATACACCAACAGATTGCTAATAAGTAACACCGATATAGCAGGTAAGAGCGCATATGCTACAATTAGTCGGATATACCGACAGTGGAGGGGCGTATCTATAAAAGCTTTGAATTGCTCAAATCAAAATAGAAAGAATGTCGATGTCGATTTTTGACAGTTTGTTTAATCAATGGGGTTCGGACATGGCTATCGATTTGGGTACCGCCAATACCCTGGTCGCCATCCCCGGAGAAGGCATCGTGCTCAATGAACCATCGGTGGTGGCCATCGATACCGAGGCCAACCGGGTGCTCTCGGTAGGCACCGAGGCGCGCGAGATGATTGGCCGCAACCCCGGCAACATCTCCGTCGAGAAGCCGCTTTCGGACGGAGTAATCGCCGACTACGATGTCACTGAGGCGATGCTCTCATATTTCATCCAAAAGGCCAGTCCCCGCACCCGTTTTTGGCAACCTAAGCCTCGTATCGTCATCTGTATTCCCTGCGGAGTGACCTCTGTGGAGAAACGCGCGGTCTTTGAAGCCACCATCCAAGCCGGTGCCCGCCAGGCTTTCTTAATCGAGGAGCCGATGGCCGCTGCTATCGGGGCCGGGCTGCCGGTAGAAGAACCCACCGGGTCGATGGTTGTGGATATCGGTGGAGGTACCACCGAGATTGCTGTAATCTCACTAGGAGGAATTGTCACCTCTAACTCCATTCGGGTGGCCGGTAACGAGTTTGACGAGGCGGTAGCCCGCCATATCCGTGAGGTCTATGGGTTGAATATCGGGGTCCGTACCGCTGAGGATATCAAGATTGCCATTGGCAGTGCCATGCCTATCTCTACCGGCGAGCTGGATATGGAAATCTCTGGCCGCGACCTGTCAACCAACCTGCCGCGTAGCGAAGTAATTCAATCCGAGGACGTGCGGGAGGGTCTGCGTGGACCCCTGCAGGATATCTTGATTGCTATCAAAGAGACATTCCTAGAAACCGACCCTGATCTGGCAGGTGACATCATCCGTAATGGTGTACTTCTTACCGGCGGCGGTGGCATGTTGAAGATGCTGGATACCTACCTGACCAACGAACTCGAGGTTCCAGTCTATGCCTCCGACACCGCTTTCACCAATGTTGTGGTTGGTTGTGTGCGGGCACTAGAGAACCCTCAGGCTCTACAGCGTTCCTACACCCAACGTTAGTCTAAGGGTGCTGCATGGCGCTCCCTAATCAAAACAGCCGGCGCTTGAGCGCCACCGTGGTCCTGATAGTCGGGCTGCTACTCTCGGTGATATCGATGACCGTCTGGGTGCGCGAAGGTGAAGGTGGTGTATTGCATCAGATACATGATGCAACAACCATTATCACAGCACCTTTGCAGTCTGCCGGTTATTCATTGACCTCTCCCTTACGTTCTTTAGGTCGGATGGTCGACAACAACGGGCTATCCAACTCCGAGATTGAAGCCTTACGGGATGAAAACGAGCGTCTGCGTTCTGAGATAATCCGCTTGCAGGAAAACGAGTCTGAGACCCAGTTGCTCTATCAGTTGCTAGAGATTCGTGACGCTTACGGTTTGGAATCTGTGGGAGCCCGGGTTATCAGCCGTAGCCCAGACTCCTGGAATCGGACAATCACCATCAACAAAGGCACCAATGCTGGTGTTCGGGTCGGCATGCCGGTGATGAGCGCCAACGGTTTGATAGGCCAGGTAGAAAGTGCTGGCCCAAGCAGTGCAGTGGTTCGCCTGATTACTGACCAGAACAGCGGGGTAGCGGTTTTTATCCAGGGCAGCCGGGCTGAAGGTATCATGTATGGCTCGCCGGATGGCACCCTCTACCTGCGCTTTATTGGTCTGGATGTCGACGTCCAACCCGGAGCGACAATCGTCACTTCCGGAGCCGGAGGGGTTTATCCAAAAGGTATTCCGGTTGGCACTGTGCAAAGCGTCAGCTTTCTACCCTCCGATGTCGAGCAGTCAATCGTCATCAAGCCTTTGGACCGCTCAGCATTTTATGAGGTGGTTTTGGTGATTATTGGCGACGAGTCAGAGATTCGACCAGCAGACGACAGTACACCAGACAACGGTGGTGGTGGCGAGCCGAGCGGCAGCGGGGGCGGTGGCGAGCCCAGCAGCAGCCTACCGAACAGCAGTAGCAGCCAACCGAACAGCAGTGGCAGCCAACCGAACAGCAGCAGCAGCCAACCGAGCAGCAGCAACGGTAGCCAATCTTACAGCAGCAGGGGCAGCGGCCAACCGAGCAGCAGAGCCATCCCTCCCAGCAACAACTACACCCTCCTCAGCACCAGTACGCAAAAAGAGAACAGCTAATGCCAGCCCGCCAGTTTTGGACAACAGTACTCAGCATGGTGGTGGTTTTCATCTTGCAGGTGGCAATCGCTCCCAGCCTGGCTTTGAGCGAGGTAGTGGTAGAAATCAGCCTCTGCTTTGTGATTGTCAATGCCCTGCAAGTCTCCCAGAGCGCTGCCACAATCTGCGCTTTTGTCCTCGGGGTGTTAATCGATTTAGCCAGTGGCAGCCCCTTGGGAGTAAGGGCATTCAGTTACAGTCTGGTAGCCTACTCTATCAATCCGCTGGCCGGGGCAACGATGCTGGACAGCCTCTTGGCCCGTTATATCGCCTTGGTGGCTATGGTCTTCAGTGGCGAGCTGGTGATTGCCCTGCTACAGTCAATCATTGGTGTAGACAGTGATTTGACCCACTCCTTACTGACCCGGGTGCTGCCTGGTGGCCTGTATGACTCGGTTGTAGGCCTGTTTTTTCTGCCCCTGTTGAGGTCAAAGAACAACCGCGATATTCGCCAACCGAAGTCCAAGAAGTCCTTGAAAGAGACCTTACCACCCGTCTAGGTTATAGACTTGGGCCAGGTAGTTACGAAAGCTGTTTAGCAGAGCAATGAGACCAGAAGTCATATCATTAATCATCGGAGTCGTCACTTTCATAGTGGTGCTGCTGGCTCTGTTAATCGGGCTTGACCTGCGCAATCGGCGCCAGAAAGAGTTAATCGTACACCGCAGCTTCGGGCGGCTGGCTGGGCCGTCCGGCAGCGCCAACATTGACATCCCCAAAGAAAAGGAACAACCAACCGAACCAGCACAGGATAAGAACCGCTGGCGTTTCTATGCCTTTGGGATGCTGGCTGCCGGGGTCTTTGGCAGCCTCTTGGCAAGACTCTGGTCTTTACAGCTGCTCTCAGGCAACACCTACATATTAATGGCGGAGCAGAACCGCCGCTCCACCGTGAAGATTCCAGCAATCAGGGGGCGTTTACTTGACCGCAAGGGTCGGGAGCTGGTCGGCAACCGGGCGACAATGATTGTCACTGCTCCGAAGAGCGTAGCTGACAACCGCAACCTGGTACACCGCCTCTCACTGGTCTTGGGTGTACCCAAAGGGGTAATCCGGGCCAAGCTGCTGGATGACCGGGTAGTCGCCACCGCCAACCGGGTCTTAGCCACCGACGTCAGTATGCGGGCGGTAGCCTATATTCAGGCCCATCGCCACCTATTCACGGATATCACAGTCGAATCCAGCACCATCCGTTATTATCCCTTTGGTACTTTAGCTGCCCATCTGCTGGGCTATATTGGCCCGGTGACCGAAGATGAGCTGCAAGCCGAACCAGAAGACTCCGTATATACCGGTGGAGACTACATCGGCAAATCCGGCGCCGAGTACGCCTTTGAGCAGTATCTGATTGGCCAGAAAGGCCAGCGTACCTTTCAGGTCGATGTCTATGGCAATCCGACAGAGCTGGTCGAAGAGATTCCAGCCAGCAATGGGGGTGACGTCTGCCTGACTATCGACCTCGACCTGCAGCGGGCCACTGACCGAATACTGGCCCAGGTCATCGCTTCAGCCCGCGACATCGGACGCCAGTGGTGCAATGCCGGCGCCTTGGTGGCGATGGACATCAACGATGGCGGCATCTTGGCTATGTCGTCTTATCCGACCTTCAACCCGGAACCTTTCACCCAGGGCATCTCCCAAGACCTCTGGGACATGTTGAACAGCGAGGAAGCCGACTACCCCTTAATCAACCGGGTGACCACCGGCCGCTACCCGGCGGCTTCGACATTCAAGGCCTTCACCTCGCTGGCTGGGCTGCACCATGGCCTAATCAACGATATGACCGAAGCCTATTGCACAGGCTTTTGGGATGAGTACGGCAGCGAGTGGGGACAGCGTTGTTGGATTTATCCCTATGGTCATGGCGAGGTCAATTTTGAGGAAGCGGTTAACCAGTCCTGCGACTACTTCTTCTACAACCTGGCTGTAGCCTTCTACCAACGCTGGGCGATGTTGCCTGGAGAAAACCTCGAGCGGCCCAACGAGTTGCAGGAGTACCTGAGAACCTGGGGTTTTGGCTCAGCGACCGGCTTGGATGGATTTGCTGAATCATCTGGACGGGTTCCTGATGCAGCCTGGAAGAAAGAGATTTTTGTCGATACCCCTGAGCTTTACGATTGGTACCCGGGTGACATGACCAATATGGTCATCGGCCAGGGTGATTTACTTGTCACTCCCTTGCAGATTTGCAACGGTTATGCCGGCATCGCCCGTCGCAAGATGCTCAAACCACATATATTCCACCGGGTCTTGGATACGCAAGGCCGTACCCTGGTCAGCTACCAGGTGCGGGAGAGCGATGTACAGCCGGAAATCGATTTGTATAATATCGGGCGCCTGGAAGTGGGACTGAGGCGGGTTATCGAGCGCAACGGTGGGCCTTTTAGGCAATTGCCGGTCACTGTCTATGGCAAGACCGGAACCGGCGAGATTGCCGCTGCCAAAGAACACTGTTCGTGGTTTGTGGCCTATGCCCCGGCTGAGAATCCGCAATACTGCGTGGCTTGTTTAGTCGAGCAAGCCGGGTCGGGAGACAGCGTCGCGATGCCAGCAGTACAGCAGACCCTGGCTGCCATCTATGGCGTGGATATCGGGCCAGTGCAGGCTGGCAACGGAACAAGCGAGCGTTAGATGCCCAGTATCTCTCTCACAAAAAACCCCGTTAACCAGCGCATCAAGTCGCGACAACCGTCCTTGCTGAAGAAGGTCTTTTTCAGTGTCAACTGGCTTTTGCTGTTAGTGGTTGCCGGCCTGGTCAGCTTGGGCCTGGTAGTAGTCTATAGCGCCTCGTACGGTAATCCCGACTATTCTTTCTCCCGCCAGTTTATGGGGGTCGGGTTGGGTTGCTTAGCTATGCTGCTGTTCTGGGCATTCGACTATCAACTGTTGGCTCGTTTGACCATACCCATCTACATCCTGGCCATCCTCTTAGCCATCTCGCCTCTGATACCTGGTCTCGGGGTCGAGGTCAATGGTGCCCGCAACTGGATTAATATCTTCGGGCAACAAATCCAGCCCGGTGAGTTTGCCAAGCTCTTAATCATCATAGCCATGGC
>JAIRQI010000172.1 GCA_031256575.1 Coriobacteriales bacterium | reverse complement strand
GCGGACATGACATTCTCGAACAGCTCGCCGTGTCCGGTTTCGATGGTATTCTGCTCCAGGTAGCCGATGGTTGTGCCTTTGGCCAGCACAACTGTTCCGCTGTCGGCACCATCGATGTTGGCAATGATGTTCAGCAGAGTGGTTTTGCCAGCGCCATTCGGCCCGACCAGGGCCAGGCGGTCGCGCTCGTTCAGGCGAAAACTGACGTCTTCGAAGAGGGTGCGAACTCCGAAGGATTTGCTTAGATTGTTGACAGAGAGAATCATTGCCGCTACTTCTGCTGGCCGTCTAACCAAAGGGTCAGGTTCTGCTCGACGAAACAGAACGGCAAGGCTCCATCTTTGAGAATCACTTCATGAAATTCTACGAGGTTAAAGCTGCTACCCAGCTGGGTTTGGGCCGTCGACCGCATGGCTCTGAACTCCAACGGCGCTAAGCCATATTGCAGAAAGACAGTCGGAGCACCGGCAATGCTGGAGTAGACGCTCGAAGCGATTGATTCCAAACCCCATTTAGAAAGGAACTGTGCAGTCTCCTGCAGGCTCCAGCCCTGGTAATTGATACCGAGGTCGAGCCGAGCCTGAATGACTCGCAAAAACAACTCGAATGTGTATATCAATTCGCTGGTCTGGTCATTGAAACCCATGTAGCGTAATGCATAATACTCGCCATATACTGCATACCCCTCAGCGTAGGCAGTGCTCCCCAACATGATTTCGATGGGCTGGGGGTTTTGCAAAGCAAAGTAGTTATACTGGTACAAATGCCCCGGAAACGACTCATGCGCCAGTGTGGTTCCCAAATCGACTAAGCTATCGATATTCTGGGGATAATACCTTATCAGGTTTTGCCCTAAGTCATCAATCGGAGCATCTAGGTAAAACGCGGTTATCAGCTTCACGACCTCATCATCAGAGGCACTGTCAACGGTAAAAGGCCGCATACCGATATCTGGGAAATCCTCGCTGACCCGGGTGTTGAAATACTCGATGATCCCAGCCGCATCGCTGGGTATGCTACCTGCGGCAATTCTGCTGAATTCGTCGTAGTCCAGGCTGAGAGGGTTTTTCGCAAAGGTTGTGAACAGCACATCCAAAGCCTCGTCAAGAACGACAATCGCCTGTTCTGGGGTCTCTGTAAAACCGTCATCATGCATACTCGCGGCATAATATTCCTGCCCGCCAGCTTGCGTCGCCAGTGTCACCTTATCAGTGGTCTTGGTGGCAATCTCTTCCAACAAGGTTATCGTCTCCTGAAAAGCCGGAATGACCATGGTATCGACGATTTTTCGGTTGGTAGCCTGATATGTCAAGCGCTCAATGAATGTGAGATCAGAAAATGGCTTGGAATCGCTGAACAGCTGGTCTTCAAAAGAGGTAACCAGCAGGTTCTGGGGGATTTTAGTAGTGAAGAACCGGGCCTCATCTATGGCATCTCGAACAGACCCCAAATTTGGATACAAGCCCTGTTCTGCCCGGTCTTGAACCAGCGAATTCGCCTCTGCAAAGAAACGCGGTAAATCAGCAAGCAAGGTTAAATAATCATCAATATCCTGCTTGCTGCGAAATGTAAAGGTCGTCAGGGTAATCGGTAGATTTATCTGCAGACCCATCGAAGGAGCATAGGGGTCAGACAAATAGTAGTAGGGCTCTAGAGCGATAGTACTTTCAAGACAGTATGTGAGATAGTTGTAGGTCCGCTGCTCTTCAAGGCTGAGCGACTGAAAATCAAAGCCCTGTAATTCGGCTAACAACAGACGGAAATACTCATACGCCTCTTCCTGCGAGTCCATCGTTATCTCCCCGAAGCCAGGAGCAGGAGCATGAAAAGAATCCGGGAAGTCAAAGCTACCGGGATTAGCAATCAATTGGTGGTAGGTCACATAATCACTGCAAATCAGAGCCAACAACTCATCGCCGATATCAAAGACGGTACGCTGCTCAGGATTGTCAGGGTCTGATGCAGATTGCCCGGGGATAAACTCAATCTCTGGGTACTTGTGAACCTTCTCGCCAGAAGCCAGCGTGCATCCGTTGATTTGAGATAGCAAAAGGGATAAAACCAGCAACAGAGCTAGCAGTTTCGATAGGGTGTTGTTCTTGCTGGCTACCTGCTTAGTGCCTGGTTCAATCATCTCTGGCCTCCGATTGTAGTTATCCTGACTCTCTAGTCATTAAACCACATCAAGCTTCTTGGCATGGCTAGACTTGAAGCAGCGGAGACGATGGTGATGTGGAGTTTGGGGTTGAAGGCTGGAGCTTGTGGCTAGAAAAAGAGCAACACTTCTATGAATAAACTGGATTGTGTCGTGCCCTCAAATTATGTAGAAGAATGATTGAGAAATCTCCAAGGAGAATAAATGGACTCAAGGTTCATCGACAGGCGTTTTCGATAACGATATTGGATTCATAAAGCGGCTAAGAACCTGTTTTCGATAACGTTATTGGATTCCAAAAGTGGTCAAAAAGTGGTCAAAAAGTGGTCAAATTAATGTGATTAGAATGCATGAGCACTGTGAGCGAGCCTCTGACCTGCGGATTCATGGTGGGCGTTACTGGATTTGAACCAGCGACCTCTTCCGTGTGAAGGAAGCGCGCTCCCACTGCGCCAAACGCCCATTTCGCGTGAGTGTTATTCTAGCTGTAGACAGTAAGTGGCGCAATGGGAATTGCTGAGGGAGTACCGGATATGACAGAACAATCTAGCAATTCTTGCTCAATCGAAGAGCTCCCGCTTCATGAGCAATGCACTACTCGCTACCCTCTACTGCTAGTACATGGTGTTGCTAGCAAGAATGCTGAGAAGTATCACCATTGGGGTCGTATTCCTAGGACCCTCCGAGAGCATGGAGCTGAAGTCTATGTCAGCTCCCAAGATGCCTGGGGCAGTCACACCAGCAATGCTTGGCAGTTGCACCATGAACTCAGCCAGATTGTTGAAGACCACCAAATTGACAAGGTCAATATCATCGCTCACTCCAAGGGAGGCATCGACACCCGGGTGCTTGCTACCCTACCAGGCATGTCTGAGCGAATCGCTTCAATCACCACACTTTCTTCTCCACATTATGGAGTTCGGGCTTTGGATGTCTTTGAGCTGGCTCCCAAGCTTTTACAGAAAGTCGTCAGTACCCCGATTGATATTGCAATGATTCTCAAAGGCGACGAGAACCCCAGTTTCGTCATGACCTGTGGCGAGCTGGGCACGCTGGCTATGCGGCAGTTCAATGAGCTGTATCCGCTACCGCAAGAAATCTACTTCCAGAGTTTTTCTGTGGTGCAGAAAAGCATTTTCACAGATTTGTTCTTTGCGGCCTCGCTGCCTGTCATCCATCTCACAGAAGGAGAGAATGACGGGCTGGTTCCTGAGATGTCAACCCGTTTCGGCAGCTACCAAGGGCGAATCGGCGCCACTGGAAGGTGGGGCTTATCGCATCGTGATATTGTGGACCAGAGCCTGGCTGACATGCTACCTGATAGTCCCTCGCTGCCTTGGAGCGAGTATCTCAGCCGGCAGCATCGTAACCGGGATAGTTTCGATGTCCTAGCTTGGTGGGTAGAGCTGGTCGCAGACCTCAAGCGACGCGGGTTTTAGGTTTTCTGCTTGCCCCACCCGATGCTGCACCCGACGCGGTACCCGACGCCCCACCCCGTAGCGGCACCCGACGCGACCCCCGACACTCCCCACCCCACCCCTCCCGACGCAACACTCAAAGAGGTGCAAAGTGTCGGTTCCAACCTTCGGTTTTCTCCCCAAACTGTATTAGCGGCACCGCATTAAACCGCCTCTAGGGTTTTAGAGTACAATCCATTGCAGTATTCAATCGACCGCTCAGGAAGGAAAACCAATGCGTACCAAGAGGCAAAATGCAGAAGCGATTCTGGCTCATCAGCAGCCGGATTATTACTTCGATTACATGGACAGCCTGGCGATGATTTTCGACCCGATTATGATGAACGGGATGCAGATTGCACCAGGTGGGCCGGAGGCGAAAGACGACTGGGGAGTGACCTACATTTGGCCTGAAGGTGCTCCTGGTGGGCATCCGATTGCCCGTCCGGAGACCCTGGTCATACCAGACATTGAGCACTGGGATAAAAACCTCAAGGTCCCAGAGGTCAAGGGCTTTGATTGGTCTGAAGCACGGGCCGCAGCGGAGGCGGTGGACCGCGATGAGAAATACGTGGCCATCATGTCTGGTGGAGGGCTCTTTGAGCGTTCCCATCACCTGATGGGTCTAGAAAATGCCTTGGCCAACTACCTGCTCTTTCCGAACCAGGTCTTTGAGTTGCTGCATGTCATCAAGGACTACAAGATTGCCTACCTCGAAGAGGCGGCTGCGCAGGTCCATCCGGATGTGGTGTTCTTCCATGACGACTGGGGACACAAACGCAACATCTTTCTGCCACCGGATGTCTGGCGCAAGCTAATCAAACCGCTGCATACTGAGATTATCGCCAAGGCCCATGAGCTCGGCATCTTCTTCCTGCACCATGCCGACTGCATCTGCGAGCCGCTGGTGCTAGACATGGTGGAGATGGGTGTCGACGCTTGGCAGGGAGTAATTGCCCAAAACGACATCGTCGAGATTCAACGGGTCACCAAGGGACAACTGCCGATGGTCGGCGGCTTTGATTCGGCCAAAATCGACGTCGAGTCATCCACTGCCGATGACGTGCGCGCCGAGGTCCGCCGGGTCATCGACACCTACTGTCCAGGTGGACGTTTCTTCCCCGGCATCCCCAACGGTTTCATGTACACCCCCGGACTGATGGATGTCTACGTAGAAGAAATAGCCAGCTACGGACGCGAGTGGGCAGAGAAGAACCCGATTGCCTAGCTGAAGGTTGTGTGAGAGCCAGGCGCAGGTTCTCACTTGGCGGTTGTATTGCGTGAGCTAGGTTGGTTCTCGCCCGGCGACTGCGTTGTATGAGCTAGATGCTGGTTCTCGCCCGGCAGCTGCACCACGAGAGCTAGATGCTGGTTTTTGGCCGACAGCTGCACTGCGAGAGGCAGATGCTGGTTCTCGCTCGGCGACTTCATTACGTGAACTAGGTGCTCGTTCTCGCTCGGCGACTGCATTGTGTGAACTAGGTACTCGTTCTCGTGAAGACAAGCGCGGGTTTCTCCACTACTAAGGCCTTAACAGCCAATCAATTCATTGTGGAGAAGCCCGCTGCTTTTTTGGGCACGTTCACTGCTAACGAGCTCACAGATAAAAGAAGTCCACTGCTCATTTTCGGTACACCCATTGATTGCTATGGAGACAAACGTGGTTTTCTCCACATGAAAAGTGGGTAGTGCGGCGTGGTGTGGTGTGGTGTGCACGCGAATCCGTAAATCATGCGCAGGATCGGGCTTCGTGTTGTAAGGAATCGCCATATACGACTCACAAACCAACGAAATCAGCACAAAATTCGTTGGATTATCGTCGTATCGACGATATTTACTGGAAATTACTGTTAAATCTACAACACGAAGCCCGATCCTGCGCGATTGTGTTACTATTATGCTATGTTGCTAGCATTATGTCATCAATCAGCGTTAGAGTATTGGCGAACACATCCCGATTTGTCAACTTCCAACTTGTACAAACGAACCCGAGCCATGGTTCCAGACAGTTGGCCAAAGGATGAAACCTTGGCAGCTTTAGACTCATCACTACCAACACACATACTGCTCAGGAATCCTAACCTGAGGCGGCCCTCGGAATCAATTATCCCTCATATTTTCACGAGCCAGACACCCATTGGTTGCTTTGTGCAAACTGATTCAGAGCTATCCATCAGTTCTCCGGAATTCTGTTTTCTGCAGTTGGCCAGTCAGTTACCCTTGCCTAAACTAATCGAGTTAGGATATGAGTTCTGCGGTACTTACTCCTTACCTGCAGAAATCGAGCAGCAGCAAACCGGTAAAGGTTTTGTGAACCGCCCTCCTCTGACTAGCAAGCACAAACTTGAGGCATTTATCTCTTCAATGCAAGGGGTCAGAGGCTATCAGAAAGCCAGGCAGTCGCTTCGATTCATCCAAAACAACTCAGCATCGCCGATGGAAACCAAACTATGTATTCTCTTGGTATTACCAAACAGGTATGGGGGTTACGGCTTTCCGTTACCGATACTTAACAAACGAATTGGCCTATCCAAGGCAATCAATCGGTCCGCCTATCGCTCGAAGTATTTCTGCGACCTCTTCTGGCCAGACTTCGACTTGGCTGTAGAGTACGAGAGCAATGCTTACCATTCCAGTTCCGAGCAGATTGCCAGTGATTCCAAGCGCCGGAATGCGCTGGTCGCTCAAGGTATCACTGTCATCACGGTAACCAGTCAACAGCTGCATAAGGATATGGAATTTGAGAAGTTGGCGATGCAGATAGCCCAGAATATTCATAGGCGTTTCTGGATTAGGAACCCAGAATTT
>JAIRQI010000023.1 GCA_031256575.1 Coriobacteriales bacterium | reverse complement strand
TCATAGCTCATACCAGTCTGGTTGGTATAGCTGCCGCTAATCGTATAAGAACCACTCAGCGCCGGCAGGCTGAAATAGTAAATCTCAATGTAGAGCTGGTTGTTGGCACGAATCGGAGTGGAGAAATCAATTCGCAACTGCTCATTTGTCAGCACCTCGGTATAGACCAGGTTTTCATTGTGCAAAGGACGCGTAGGATCGTCCATGACCATCTCCTGGACCTTCACATAGGTCTTCTCACTGGTCGTTGAACCAGCCGGAAAGATTAAGGTAATCGAGGTAATCTGTTCACCTTCAGCCACCTGGCCGACCCAGGTAATCCTAGTTGGTTCGCCCCCTATGACCAGCTTCAGCGAGGAGTCGTTGGGTTTTGCTGTGACCCGCACGGTGTCCATCGCCCAGGCCTGGTTCGGGTAGAGCAAGATGAACAGCAGCAATGATAAGGCCGCCAAGCCAATCAAGTCCAAGCTTTGCGAGAAACGCCGCTTTTCAGTTTTTGGGGAGAAGACCGAGGTCAATTGAACCTGTTTGTCTCCATCCCACCGCTTTTCAACATTCGGGGAGAAAGCCAGAGGCGGCTTGGCTTGCTTGTCTGCAGCCCGCTGTCTATCAGCCTTCTGAGGGAAGGCTGGAGATGGCTGAACTCCCGGCATCAACTTGCGGATGCCGGGAGTAAAGGGTCGAGTATCGCTCTTACTCACTGTTTCCTGCTTTTATGCCACTCTACTTGATGGTCGGATCGAAATCGAAGTATTTGCTGAAAATCTGGGCGTAGGTGCCGTTGTTTATCAGGCGCTGCAGGCTGTCGTTGATAGCCTGCTCTAAAGCCGGGTTATCTTTGCTGACCGCGAAGCCGTACTGCTCACCGGTTGGGATGACCTGGATGATTTGGCAGTCGGTAAAGTTAGTCGCGACCTGCTCGGTAGCTACCGGCTCATCAAAGAAGAGGGCTTCAATCTCGCCTGCTCGCAGGGCAGCCAGGCCTTCACTGGTCTGGTTATAGCTCTTGACGGTAGCGGTAGGCAGGTTCTCGATTGCCCAAGCCTCACCGGTGGTGCCAGACTGTGCTCCGATTTTCAGCCCAGCCAGGTCTTCTACCTTGGTGTAGGGGCTGTTGGCGCGGGTCACGACAGCTTGGTTCGAATTGAAATAAGGCCGGCAGAAATTAACCAGCTCTTTGCGTTCATCATTGATGGTTAATGATGAGACTGCCAGGTCCATCTGGCCACCACCAGCCACAGAGGTGAGCAGAGTATCAAAGTTCTGCGGGGGCAGATATACCAGTTCTAGCCCTAAGTCATCGGCGATGGCCTGCATCAGTTCGACCTCAAAGCCTGCCGGGTTCTTACCCTCCATATAGATAAACGGCGGATAATCACAGTCTGAACCGATAATCAGCTTGCCTTCTTCGATGAGACCTAGCTTGCTGGTGTCGACTGCTTTCGGGCCACAGCCAACCAGGCAAAGCCCCAGTACCAGTATCAAAGGTATCACCGTTGAAACCAGTTTTCTTGCGAAAGACATCATTACCTCCTTGTTATCAATGCGTGACTGAAGTTACAACTTCGGCGGCTCACAAATCTTAAAGAAGCCGCCGCGCTGGTATCTCGGAATTCGAGCCCGAAACACTATACTACAGCATAATGGATTGCTATGAATAATTCTGGAACTAAAACTAATAAAGGTATCTTTACCTGAGCACCCCGAAAACTACCTGGCACTTGCCGACTCAAGGGTTTTGTGGGTCTGGAGCCGGATTGGAATTCGATGGGTCAGGCAGGTCATTACCTAGGTCGGTGCCAGAGTTGCTGCCCGAAACACCAATCTCGGTGATTGCATTGGAGTTCAAGGTCAGATTAGAAGCTGTCGGTCCCAGCCATTTGGTGACGATGGTCTCTAGAACACCGTTGTTGCGTAGCGTTCTTAGGGTAGCGACTGCGGCATCGGTCATCTCCTGATTACCGGGAGCTACAGCGATGAAGACAGCAGTCGGTTCAGCTAGAAAGCCCAGGCTGATGATGCCGCCACACTTACTTGCCATATATGCACCAACTACCACATCAGCAGCTGCGTAGCTGATTGCTCCAGTGTCGACCGCAGCAAAGACTTCTTCTAGATTGGCGTAGGTTTGCACGGCATCGTTGCCGTAGCGTTCAGTGACTTGCCAGGCTGACAAGGAACTGGTTTGGGCAGCGATTTTCATCCCCCGCAAAGACTCTGGGTCAAAACCAGCCGCTGGCAGGCTTAGCCCTTTGGTGAATACTGCCGGGCCATCGCTGAGATAAGGGCCGACCAGCACATAGGGAGAAACCGTGCCTGGCTCTGGGTGGTAGCCCATCACGATATCTACCCGTTGGTTGACGAACAGTTCAGTCACATCGGCATCGGTGATATCGATAATCTCCAGCTTCAAACCTAGAGCATCAGCCATGGCAGCAGCGATGTCCACATCCAAGCCGACGATTCTATTCGCCGAACGGCCTGCATAAGGTGCATGTGAAGCGTCCACTCCGACACGCAGCACCCCAGGAGAAGTGATGGTCGGCGGTGCCACAGTGGGATCTCCAAGTGGAATCTGGCTGTCTCCAGTAATCATCTGACAAGCCGCCAGTGGCAGACTGGCAACTAGTAGTGACACCAGTAGCACCATTTTGATGCCTCGCAAGATGAGCTGTTGCGATCTGTTCTTCACCTTTCCTCAACTCCCATAATCTCAATCAAAGCCGGGTCTTTATGCACTCTGAAATCCCTCCGGCTGACCTGGTTTTTGGCCCCACACTCGCATACTGGAGCCTTTGCTTGATGCTATCTCACTATCAGCTCTCTCGCCCGTCGGTTTACTTAAGCCTCTGAGACGGGCGGTACGTCTTACTCCTAAACCGCGCCATGCTCACGCTGACTTAGAGTCAGCAGTTTACGTGGATCCTTTTGGCCGCGACTACCTTGGACTTGGAGCCGAGCTAAAGCTTGGCTCCGCAACCACAGACCCGGAGGGAATGTCTAGATTCTAGCAGATTCACCTTAGCAGTTCAGTCTGCCGGCCCCATCCGAATCGGCATCTTGGCTCCCCCCATCATATGCACATGCAGGTGTAGGACGGTCTGACGACCGTCTTCGCCAACATTAGTGACCACGCGGTAGCCGGTCTTATCCACACCTTTGACTCGCGCTACCTC
>JAIRQI010000015.1 GCA_031256575.1 Coriobacteriales bacterium | reverse complement strand
TTTGCTGACGTTGAAATCAATGGAGAAATACGCACCGCCATTCGCTTTTCTGTCGAACCACGCTATCTTAGAGGGATAAAAAGCGCCGAGGTCGGCGAAGACAGCCATTACGACTGGTTAGCCTACGGAACAAATTTCTCAGATTCCTAATGCAATTGAATGGTCTTTACTATCATCTGCGTACCTTCGGGTGCCAGATGAACCAGCATGATTCCGAGCGTATCGCCGGAATGCTGGAAGCTCTTGGCGCGCTGCCAGTGAGTGATGCCGAGCAGGCCGATATCGTGGTGTTCATGACCTGCTGCGTGCGTGAAGCAGCCGATACCAGGCTATATGGGCAGGTAGCTTCGTTAAAGAACCTGCCAGCACCTAATGGCCGACGGCTGATTGCCATTGGTGGCTGTATTGGTCAGCGCGATGGTGAGCTGCTAGTCGAGCGACTGCCTCATGTAGATGTGGTCTTCGGTACCCACAACCTGGCCTCCTTACCCGGGTTGTTGATAGCTGCCCTAAACGATGCTGAAGCCCAGGTTGAAGTGCTAAGCGACAGTCAAGCTGCCACACTCCCGAAAGCAACCAGCCTACCCATCCGTCGCCAGCAGGCCTGGCAGGCCTGGGTACCAATCATGACTGGTTGCGACAATTTCTGCTCCTACTGCATCGTGCCCTACGTGCGTGGCCGTGAGACCAGTCGACCTTTTGAGGAGGTCTTACAAGAGGTCGAGAAGCTGCTTGCAGAAGGAGTGGTTGAGATAACCCTGCTGGGTCAAAATGTCAACTCCTATGGACGCGACCTCTACGGTCAGCCGCGCTTTGCCGAGATGCTTAGAGCAGTCGGCAATAGCGGCATCCAGCGGCTGCGTTTTACCACCTCGCATCCCAAAGACCTAAGCGAGCAGACCATCGCGGCGTTTGCTGAGACCGCAGCGGTCATGCCCCAACTACACCTACCCTTCCAAAGCGGTTCGGACCGCATCCTGCAAGCCATGAACCGCAACTATACCGCTGACCACTACCGCAGCCTGATTAAGTCTGTGCGCCAAGCCACAGCAGCGGCTTTCTCCACAGATATCATCGTCGGGTTTCCGGGAGAGACAGAAGCCGACTTTCAAGCTACCTGTGACCTGGTCAGCGAAATTGGCTTCAACCAGGCTTTCACATTCATCTATTCGCGGCGCGAGGGCACCCCAGCGGCAGAGCTGGTCGATGACACTCCCGCTGAGGTGATTCAGGAACGCTTTCAACGTCTGGTGCAAATCGTCCAGCAGTCTGCCTGGCAGCAAAGCCAGCTAGAACTGGATAAAACCACGTCGGTGCTCTTTGAGGGAACCTCGAAGCGTGACCAGAGCATGCTCTCCGGGCGCAATCCGCAGAACACTACGGTGCATGTTCCGCTGCCGGTGGGCAGGTCGCTCGATGATTACATCGGCCGCATCGAACCGGTGCACATCGACTTGGCCCGCACCTGGTACCTGCGCGGTGAGCTGGTGTGAGCGGTGAGCTGACGTGAGCGGTGAGTTGGCGTGCGCGGTCAGCAGGCGTGAGCGGTGAACCAACGTGAGCGGTGAACTAGCATGCACGGTCAGCAGGCATGAGCGGAGAACCGACGTGCACGGTCAGCAGGCATGAGCGGTGAACCACGTGAGCGGTGGCCCGACGTGAGCGATGAGTCCGATAAGCTACCGATAATTGCCGTTGTCGGAGCTACTGCCAGCGGCAAGTCGCTTTTAGCAGACACGCTGGCACTGCGCATGCAAGGTGAGATTATCAGTGCTGACAGCATGCAGGTCTACCAGGGCATGGACATCGGCACCGCTAAGACTCCAATTGACGAACGAAGTGTGCCTTACCATGGTATCGACCTGGTCTCGCCGGATGTAGCATTTACGGCGGCTCTTTACCAGCGATATGCTCGCGCGGCTATTGCTGAGATTCAATCCCGCAGAAAGTCGGTTATCTTCTGTGGAGGTACCGGCCTATATCTGAGAGCAGCTTTAGATGATTTCACTCTGGACGAACAACGTGAAAGCTCTATAGACGATTCGTTATCGAAAAACTCTGTGAGCTTGCAGCGTGATGATTCTTCAGACGATTCGTCATTGAATAGCTCCAACTCCGCAAGCCTGATGTCTGATTCAAGTCTTAGCGAACAGCATCTAGACTCTTCCAGTAGTTATATGTTGTCGAGAAGCAGCAGTGTTGATAGTCGGATGAGCGAAATCGACCAACACCCAGATAACGCATTGCGCGAGCGCTTGAACGCCCAAGCTTTAGAGTTTGGAGCCAAGGCCTTCCACGAGCTACTGGCTAAGCAAGACCCAGACAGCGCTGCCTTGATTCATCCGAACAACCAGCGCCGGGTAGTTCGAGCTTTCGAGCTTTTGGAGCAAGGTTTGAGCTACGCTCAGGTCAGCGCTGGTTTCACTCGTTATGAAAGCCTTTACCCAGCCCAATACATAGGCCTGGAGGTAGAGCGCGAGTTGCTCTACCAGATGATTGATATGCGAGTCGATGCAATGATTACCGCCGGGCTGCTTGGTGAAGTGCAAGTTCTGATTAGCGAAGGGTTTGCTGATGCTTTGACTGCCAGCCAGGCCATCGGCTACCGGCAATTGGTTTCAGTGCTAGCCGGTCAAAGCACCCTAAAAGAAGCCTTGGAAGCCATCAAACAGGCGACTCGCCGATACGCCAAGCGCCAACTGACCTGGTTTAGGCGAGACCCCCGCATCACCTGGGTAGAAGTCAGCGACTTGCATCAAGCACATCTAGCAGGAGAACTGGACCGCGACGAACTAGCCAGTCTGATGCTCTCCCGCACCATGGCCGTCCTGCAGTTGCCAGGAGTTCAAGGCTGAGCGCACCAACGCACCTTATCTTTCAGTCCAACCATACCTGAAATATGTAATTGCCTAGAATTCCGCACTTCGGTCACAAAAATCGGGGTTGGGTTACAAAAATTCATGAGAATCATCCAATATGAGAGTATGTTAGGCATGTATTCCATGAGATTAAACACTTATGTGGAGAAATACGAAGGTTTTCTCCACATGAATGGCCAATATTCTAATTACGTTGTAACCCTATCTCAATTTTTGTGACTGAACTCAGGAATTCAAGGCAATTACAGATTACGGGCTAAGAAGCGTAGGTTGAAGAGTGTACTAGCTTATTGGATGATACCGAAGCCAACATAGCCTTCTTTGTCGGGTAGGTCGCTTTTGCGATGGAAGTTGAATGCTCTACCAGCTTGAGTTGTAGCTAGGGCGTAGTGGCTAAGGGCGATACCCATATCCAAATCGGTCAGTTTATAGACCATAGCGGATGGTCCTTTGGGCTTCTTCTCATATAGCAGCACCGCTTCGGCAGTCTTTTCTAGATACCATGGCTGAAGGTTCATACCGGAGGGAGCCAGGTGTACTGCTTGAATGCATTCCTCGTCTGGAGCATTGCTTATCTGGGAGATTGGCTTGCGGTTGAACTCTGAGAGACTTCGATAGGGCGATTCTAAAGGTTTACCAAAAGCCAAGGCCAGGATGTCAGAATCATTTTGCACCAAGGAATCTTTGGTTGAGCCTAACCAGATACTGCCAAGACCTTGGGTGGTCAGCCAGAGGCTCAGTTGCTGGTACAAGAACCCTGCTGCTTCTAGCTCATGAGCTGCTCCTGACCCGCTGATAATCAGATAATGCGGAGCCTTGACTCCAAAAGCTCCTTTTGTCTTGTTGGTCAAGCGCTGTTCAAAGCGCAAGTCAGTATAAAGCTCCTGAAAATCTCCGACTTGAGCCAGTATCTCAACCAAAAGCTCTTCCGGCAATGCTTGCATATCGTACTTGCGAACAGATTTACGCTGGTAGATTGCCTCATACAATTGCATTTCTGCCTCCCTTTGCTGTAATTATCCAACTGGTTTCTTGCGTTTGAACACTCTCTTGGCTCGGTTCAGTAGGCGGTTCACGAATTCTACTTCTGGCAGTTTGAAGAGTCGGCATATCCAATAGTAAGCTACCAGGATGAACACACCCCAAGCGAGCACGCTGATTAGCGAGAGTACGATGCCGCTGTCGCTGATAGCCCAGCCCAGTCGGCTCAAGGTCAGTGGTAGAGCAGCAGCCAAGCCAGCAGCAGCTATCGCTTTCAACCCGTCAACAACAATCGCTTTTAAACCGTACGAGCCGATTTTTCGTTCTAGCACCAGCAGCATGGCAATCAACAAGAGAAAATGCGCGATGGCATCAGCCAGGGGCAGTCCAATCAAGCCCAGCCCCGGCCAGATACCAAAGCCGCTGGTCAGAAAGCCATACAAAAAGACCTGGATAACCCGGCCACAGGCATCGACAACAATGAAAGCCTTCAGGTCGCGTAGCGAGCTGAAGGCCCGGTATAAGAAACGGTAGGTGGCATAAAACGGAAGGGCCAGACACCAGACTGCCAGCACCTGGGCAACTATCAAGACATCGTCATAGGTGAATTCGCCGGCATGGTAAAGCCCGGCCAATGGTCGGGTTAAGACAAGAATCGCCATAGCCAAAGGAACAATCGTAAACAGAGTAGTGCGCAGCCCAAAGCGGATGTTGTCGCGTAGTTTCTGCATATTGCCTGCGGCACTGGCCTCCGACATCTCAGTGAATAAAGCTGTGGATAAGGCCACGGCAATCACTCCATATGGCAACTGGTACCAGAGCCAGGCATACTGGATGGTAGCAGTACCATTGGAGGCAGTCTGCAAGGCTACAGCATTCAATACGCTGGTCACAATGAGGTTGACCGTCACAAAGATAGTCACCGGTAAAGCCATGTAGAGGCTTTCCTTCAAAGCGGTGTCCCGAAGCCTGATGTGAAACCGCAAGGGCACACGCAGACGAATCAACGCTGGTATCTGCACACAGAGCATCACAGCAACCCCGAGAGTAGTACCTGAAGCTAGCCAGACCATCGCCAAAGCGCTGTTGGATTGAGCAATCAGCGGATAAACGAACAAGGTGACAATGACCACCAGATTGTTGAATATCGGCCCCAGCATCGGCCAGAGAAACTCTCGGTGGGCATTCAACAAGCTGTTCAGCAAGCCGCCGATGCCATAGAACAGCACCTGAATGGCAAAAAAGCGAAAGAAGAAGACAGCAGTATCAATGACTTCCGGCCGCAAGCCTTGGGAGAGAAAAGTCTGCGTAAAAACCACCTGCGGAGCAAAAATGGTAGCTAGTACAGAGATGCTACCTAAAACCACCAGACTGATGGAGAAGAGGCTGGAGGCATACTCAGAAGCAGCCTTTTCACCGCGCTTCTCCCTTTGGTCAAGATAGACAGGTAGAAAAACCGAGGAGATAATGCCGCCTGCCAAGAGCTCGAATATCTGGTTAGGTAGGTTATTGGCCACTGTAAAAGCAGCCGTCAGCACGGTATTGCCCAGTGCGAAGGCCATTGCCCAGGTGCGGATGAATCCGGTGATGCGAGAGATGAAGGTGGCTGTCGACATCACAGCCGTGGAGCGGGTCACTGAAGCAGTCTGGCCGCTGCGGCCACTTCTCGCTGAGCTATCTTGATTATCAGTCTTTTGTAGAAGCATAAAACACATGACCTTATGATAACATTGATAGGGCGTGTCCCCAGTGCCTCTGAAACAGGCTGTGTCTGAACGAATCGATAACTACGAGCCAGTAGCTCTATTAGGCCGAATGCTGCCAAACGAAAAATGGGGAATTTCATATTACGCGCGAAGAAGGCTGAACATGACAAAACACATTATCATCACCGGGGGAGTAGTTTCATCCCTAGGCAAGGGCATTACTGCTGCTTCATTAGGCCGATTACTGCAAGCTCGCGGTTATCGGGTAACCCTGCAGAAAGCCGACCCCTACCTGAATGTCGACCCCGGCACCATGAGCCCGACCCAGCATGGCGAGGTCTTCGTGACCGATGATGGGCATGAAGGCGACCTGGACCTCGGCCACTACGAGCGTTTTTTGGATAAGAGCCTGACCCGTGAGAGCAATTTCACTGCAGGCCGCATCTACCAGGGGCTTTTGGACAACGACCGGGCCGGTGACTTCTTCGGTGGCACCGTTCAGGTCATCCCACACATGACCAACGCCATCCGGGAACGTTTTATGCGGGTTGCCGAAAGCGATATCGACATCGCCATCACTGAAATCGGCGGTACCATCGGTGACATCGAGTCGCAGCCCTTCATTGAGGCAGCACGGCAATTCAAGATGAACAAACCGCATGGCGACGTGGTATTCGTCCACGTCACTTTGGTTCCCTATGTGGCAGCCGCGCATGAGCTGAAGACCAAGCCGACCCAGCACTCGGTCAAGGAGCTGCGCTCCATTGGTGTGCAGCCCGACTTCATAGTCTGTCGCTCGGACCATGAAATTAATGACCAGGTTCGGGAGAAAATCGCCTTGTTCTGCGATGTCGATAGTGAGAACGTCATCTCTTGTCAGGATGTCGATTGTATCTACACAGTGCCCCTGGTCTTGTTTGAACAAGGTTTCGATGCCAAGGTCTTGAAGATGATGGGCCTGGCTGTAAAACCTATCGACCTGAGCGACTGGTACGCCTACGTTGACAAGCTGAACAGCTTGGATTTTGAGGTCAACATCGCTTTGGTTGGGGAGTACGTCGAGCTGCCCGATGCCTATATGAGTTTTGTTGAGGCATTAGCGCATGCCGGGGTAGCTACCGGTAACAGGGTCAACGTGCACCTAATCGATGTCGAAGAACTGACCGAGTCAAATATCCAGGCGACTCTGTCTGCTATGGATGGCATCTTAGTACCTGGAGGTTTTCGCCAGGCAGCTTTTGAAGGAAAGGTGGCGACAGCCAATTTTGCCCGTGAAAAGAAGATACCTTTCTTTGGGGTTTGCCTAGGCATGCAGGCTGCTGTCGTGGAGTTCGCCCGTTACGTGGCTGGCTTGCCAGAAGCCGGGACCACTGAGAATGCCCTTGACCCGGCAGCAATCAGCCAGCCGGTGATTATCCCGATGTCTCCCGACCAGGTCAAAGCCGCTGCACTAAGCATCACCCGACCTGCTGCCGGACGTGTCATGCCAGGCCGCCTGGGAGCTTATCCTATTCAGTTGGTCTCCGGTACCAAGGTCCAGCAAGCATATGCAGAAGAGCAGGCCAGCGAACGATACAGCCATAGCTATGTAGTGAACAACGATTACCTGGACCAGTTGCAGCAGGCTGGGCTGCAGGTCAGTGCGGTCTCACTAGATGGGGAGCTGGTTGACATGGTCGAGCTAAACGACCACCCTTGGTATGTAGCAACACTCAGTCATCCGGAATTTCTCAGTCGTCCGACCCGTCCGCATCCCCTGTTTTGCGGATTCATTCAAGCTGCTGGTGAATACGCCCGTAGCCGCTAACAAGTTAATACGCCAGTAGCCACCTTCTAGTCGTAACAAGCTCTGCAAGCACCTTCTAGTCGTAACAAGCTCCGCAAGCACCCTCAAGTCGTAACACCACCGCAGCCACCCCATGTCGCAACACCACCGCAGCCGCTCCTAAGCTGAAGTGCCCAATCTGCTAGAACAAGTCGAAAGCTGGATGATATGAGCAACATCGCCAAATATCCCGAACCGAACTGTCAGCGCCTACTGTCAGAATTTTTGCGCCTTATACAAATCGATAGCACATCATATAGAGAAGCGGCGATTGCCAGCCAGCTCAGTGCTGACTTGCAATCTATCGGCTGCACAGTTGTTGACGACCAGAGCACCGCTATCACCGGGTCTGACTCCGGCAACCTGATTGCCACCTTGCCGGCTACCCCGGGGCAAGCCGGAAAACTCTACTTCTCCGCCCACATGGACAGTGTTGAACCTGGACAAGGCATCAAGTACCAGATTGAGGACGGTGTGATTAGCTCCCAGGGTCAGACCATTCTAGCCGGGGATGACAAAGTCGGCATCGCTGCAGCGCTAGAGATGCTGCGCACACTGGTCGAGTCGGGGCTGCCGCACCCGGAGATTGTCATCTTGCTCTCGGTAGCTGAAGAAGACGGATTGATTGGTGCCCGGGCAATGGATGGCGAGGCTTTAGGCTTTGCCGG
>JAIRQI010000111.1 GCA_031256575.1 Coriobacteriales bacterium | reverse complement strand
GCAGTCGCCTCAAAGCGGGCAATCAGGTCTTCGACCGGGATACCTGGTACTGCGATGAACGATCCGAGCCGGTAGAGCGCCAGGATGACCAATGAGAAGATGATCTTCCAGCGAAGTTCCGGAACCCGAAACGCATTGATGATTGCGCTTAACAAGGATCTTCTACCTTTCCCCCCGCGGCCTCAATCTTACTAACCGCGCTTTCGGATACCTTATCCACCCTGACTGTCAAAGCCCGTGATAACTCACCATCTCCTAGTACCTTGACCAGGTTGGTGGATTTCTTAATGATGCGCTTGGCAATCAGGCTTTCTTTATCCACTATATCACCATCGGCGAATACCGCGTCCAGTCGACCGACATTGACTGGAGCAAACTCCAGGCGGTTGCGGTTCTTAAAGCCCGGCAGTTTAGGCAGGCGCATGGCCAGTGGATTCTGGCCGCCTTCGAAACCGGCTCCCTTGCCACCACCAGCCCGGGATTTCTGTCCATTGCTACCGCGACCGGAGGTGTTGCCGCGTCCGGAGCCGTCACCCCGGCCGACGCGCTTGCGCGCTTTGGTCGAGCCAGCTGCCGGTGTCAGGTCATGAAGTTGCATTTAGATTTCCTCCACCTTCACCAGATGTTTGACTTTGAATATCATACCGCGAACGGCCGGATTGTCGACCTGTTCGACGCTTTTATTAATGCGACCGAGGCCCAGCGCCCGGATGGTCTTGCCCTGATCGGCTGGGAAGCCGATAGTTGAGCGAATCTGGGTTACCTTAAGGGTCTTTGGAGCTTTGTTATCAGCCATGCCTACTACTCCTTCCAGCCATAGATTTTGGCCACCGAAGTATCACGCCGACGGGCAACATCTTGGGGAGAAGATAAAGCCTGCAAGCCAGCTGCAGCTGCTTTGACGATGTTCATGGCATTGTTTGATCCGAGGGATTTGGATAAGACATTCTTCACCCCGGCCAACTCCATCAAAGCCCGCACCGGGCCACCGGCGACTACTCCGGTACCAGGGGTAGCCGGCTTCAAGATAACCTTGCCGGCACCGAAGGTGCCCAAGACCTCATGAGGCAGCGTGCCTTCAGCGGTCAGAGGTACTGTGAAGAGGTTTTTCTTGGCATCCTCGACACCTTTTCTGATTGCTGTCGGAACCTCAGAGCTTTTGCCCATACCAACGCCAACATGGCCTTCTCCATCGCCGACCACGACCAAGGCAGTCAGCGAGAAGCGCCGGCCACCTTTGACGACCTTGGCTACACGATTGATGAACACCACTTTTTCTTGTAGTTCTGCGACAGGTGCTTTTTCACGTGCCATTTGAGACAACCTTTCCTAAAACTTCAGGCCCGCTGTGCGGGCTCCGTCAGCCAGAGCCTGAACACGGCCATGGTACAGATATCCACCTCGATCGAAGACTACAGTATCGATACTCGCGGCTATTGCCCGTTTACCGACCAGCTCTCCCACCAAGGTCGCACCAGCAATGTCTGAGCCTTTGCTTGCAGCAGCTTTGAACTCAGCTTCCAGAGAAGATGCAGATACCAAGGTGCGTCCAGCTACATCATCGATGACCTGGGCATAGATATGGTTGTTGGAGCGGGTCACCCGTAGGCGGGGAACCTCTGGCGTACCATTGATTTTACCCCGTACCCGGCGTTGCCGACGCTTCAAAGCTTGTTTTTTAACCTTGTTCTTTTCCATGTCTACTCCTATTGGCTACCGGCAGCTTTACCCTGCTTGCGCCGGACGCGCTCGCCGGAATAGCGGATGCCTTTACCCTTGTATGGCTCAGGTTTACGCCACTTACGAATGTCTGCAGCCACCTGCCCAACCTTTTGCTTGTCAATTCCATGGACGATAATCTGGGTCTGAACCGGTACTTCGAAGCTGATGCCGTTCTCGGCCTTAATCAATACCGGATGAGAATAGCCGAGCAGCAACTCCAGGTCACTACCTTTCAAAGAAGCCCTGTAGCCGACACCGACAATCTCTAAGGCTTTGGTGAAGCCAGCACTGACACCGACCACCATGTTGCTAATTAGAGAACGATATAGCCCATGATAGGCCCGAGCCGCCTGGCTGTCATCAATGCGTCCGATAATCAGTTGGCCATCTTCGAGCTTGACTGTGACCAGAGTTGAGACCGGCTGCTCAAGTTGGCCTTTTGGGCCTTTCACAGTAACCAGGCTGTCCTGGACTGTGACCTCTACACCATCTGGCAGAGGGATAGGTTGCCTTCCAATACGTGACATCTTCTTATACCCTTTCTACCAGATATAGGCGATTACTTCGCCGCCCACACCGAGCTTACGGGCATCGCGATCAGCCATCATACCCCTGGAGGTAGAAATCACCGCAGTGCCCAGGCCACCCAGGACCCGAGGGAGCTGATCCTTTGCTGCATAAACACGCAGACCCGGTTTTGAGATTCGTTTCAGCCCGCGCAGGCTTTTCTCCCGCTTTGGACCATATTTCAACGTGATTACCAGATGGTTGACCGGTTTGGCTTCGACAATCTGAAAATCAACGATATAGCCTTCTTCTTTGAGGATTCGGGCGATCTCTGCTAGCTTGTTGCTGGATGGCATGCTGACATTCTCTTTATTGGCAGAGTTAGCATTGCGCACCCTGGTGAGCATATCAGCGATGGGGTCGGTCATTGACATTGTTACCTCCTGTTGTTTTTCTTTAAGCCTGAAACTCAAGTTCGGCTGGTTCGCCTACGACCCATGGTCGCTGCGCCTGTCCGCTTCGGTGAGGTAAGGCTTTCAGGCTTTCTACCAGCTGGCTTTACGGACACCCGGCAGCTCACCGCGGCTGGCTAGCTCGCGCAGGCAGATGCGGCAGAGACTGAATTTACGGTAATAGGCCCGCGGACGTCCGCAGCGTGAACAACGGTTATGCTGACGCGTGGAGAACTTGGGTTCGCGTTTGGCTTTGGCGATCATTGACTTCTTGGCCACTTTTCGTCCTTCCTAGTTATTCCTGAACGGAAAACCCAAGGCGTCAAACAGGGCCTTGGCATCAGCGTCATTATCAGCGGTGGTCACGAAAGTGATATCCATCCCGCGTACTTTGTCGACCTGGTCATAATCGATTTCGGTAAACACCAGCTGCTCGGTGAGGCCCAGCGTGTAGTTGCCACGGCCGTCAAAACTGGTAGTCGGGATGCCGCGAAAATCGCGAATCCGGGGAATGGCCATAGCCAGTACCCGGTCTAGAAACTCCCACATCCGCTCCCCGCGCAGGGTCACCTTGGCACCGATAGCCATGCCCGCTCGCAGTTTGAAGCTGGCGATGGACTTCTTGGCTCGGTTCACCTTGGGCTGTTGGCCGGTGATGATACGCAGGTCTTCAATGGCGCGGTCCAGCTGCTTGCTGTCTTGCACCGCGCTGCCGACGCCCATGTTGACAACGATTTTCTCCAGTTTTGGTACCTGGTGGATGTTGCTTTTACCCAGGCTCTCTTTCAAGGAGTAGGCAATCTCGTCAAGGTATTTTTCTTTTAGTCTGGCGGCCATTTTAATCAATGTCCTTTCCGCACTTCTTGCAGACACGGAACTTCTTGCCGTTGCGGATATCTACTCCGATGCGGGTCGGTTCATCGCATTTCGGACAGACCAGCATCACGGTTGAGACATGAATCGGCTTCTCAATGGACATGATGCCGCCCTGGGGGTTGTCGCGGGTCGGCCGTTGGGCCTTCTTGGCGACGGCGACCTTCTCCACAATCACTTTGCGGCTCTCGGGGATGGTCTTCATGACCACCGAGGTGGCTCCTTTATCTTTGCCGCTAATCACTGTGACCCGGTCACCGCGGCGGATGCGCATTTTGTTATTCACTACCCTACCTCCTTAAAGTGTCTCAGGGGCCAGGGAGACGATTCGCATGTAGCGCTTGTCGCGCAGTTCACGGGCGACTGGCCCGAAGATGCGCGTACCGCGCGGGCTACCGGAATTGTCGATGACCACGGCAGCGTTCTGGTCAAAACGGATGTAGCTGCCGTCTTTGCGCCGGACTGGTTGCTTGACGCGGACGATTACACAGCGCACGATTTCGCCCTTCTTGACATGCCCACCTGGAGTTGCCTCTTTGACAGAACAGACAATGATGTCTCCGAGGCTGGCATAGCGCCGCTTCGAACCACCCAGCACCTTGATGCATTGCACCTTGCGGGCGCCGGAGTTGTCTGCGACTGCGAGCATTGTTTCTGCTTGAATCACTGCTGCCTCCTACTTGGCTTTAAGAACGATCTCCACAAGGCGCCAGCGCTTCATGCGGGAGAGCGGTCGGGTCTCCATTATCGAAACCGTGTCGCCTACGCTGGTTTGGTTCAACTCGTCGTGGACGTGCAGTTTCTTAGTGGAGCTTATCATCTTGCCGTATACCGGATGCTGTTTGCGCTCTTTAATCTGGACCACGCAGGTCTTATCCCCAGATTTGGAGACGACCAGGCCTTGGCGGACTTTGCGCATATTGCGTTTCGGTGTATCCTGGCTGAGCTCAGTCATTTACAACTCCTCTTTTCATTTCACGCGTCGGTAGCCGTTAGCAGGTCTTCGCTCTGTACCGCTTGGGCAGCCTTGGCGGCTAGTTCGATCTCACGTTCCCTGATTTCAGTCAGAACCCGGGCGATGTCTTTTTTGACCAGTCGGATACGGGCTGTATTATCAAGCTGGCTGGTAGCCATTTGAAAACGCAGGTTAAAGAGCTCGGCCCGACCATCGCTGAGCTTGGTCTTCAGGTCGTCGTTGGAGAGCTCGCGGATTTCTTTGGCTTTCATTTAGACCTCCCCTTCCCCTTCGGATGCCGTAGTGACGGCAACAGATTGGTCATCATCGTTCGGCTCGCTTGCTTCTGGTTCTGTGGAGACAAGCTCGACAGGTGTCTCGAACTCGATAACGACTGGTTCGACCTCAGACTCATCGCGGGAGAGGATCTTGCATTTGATTGGCAGTTTCTGGACGGCTAGACGCAAAGCCTCGAGGGCGATAATCTGCTCGACATCGGCGATTTCGAAAATGACGCGTCCCGGCTTGACTACAGCCACCCAGGATTCCGGGTTGCCCTTGCCGGAGCCCATGCGGGTCTCGGCTGGCTTCTTGGTGATTGGCTTGTCTGGGAAGATGGTAATCCAGACACGCCCACCACGGCGCATATGACGGGTCATCGCCACACGGGCGGCTTCGATCTGACGGTTGGTAATCCAGGCCGGTTCTAAAGCTTGGATGCCATAGGAGCCAAACTGCAGGGTAGTATGGCCTTTGGCCTTACCCTTCATCGAGCCGCGCTGCACCTTGCGGTGCCTGACACGTTTAGGGGCTAACATTTACTTCCTCCCTTCGCCGCGGCGCGGGCGCTGCGGACGGGACGAACCTTCTAAAGCAGGAGCCGGAGCCGGTTGACCGGGCAGCTTCTCACCGTGATAAATCCAGACTTTGACACCAATCGAACCCATGGTGGTTGCAGCAGTCGCAAAACCGAAGTCGATTTTGGCTCGCAGGGTATGCAAAGGCACTCGGCCTTCGCGGTACCATTCGCGACGGCTCATCTCGGCGCCACCAAGCCGGCCGGCACACTGCACGCGGATGCCCTGGGCACCACTCTTGCGAGCTGATTGCACAGCCTTACGCATGGCCCGTCGAAAAGCCACACGGCCTTCCAGCTGCTCAGCTACCGACTGAGCGACTAACACGGCATCCAGCTCCGGGCGCTTAATCTCGATGACATCAACGCTGACATGGCCGTTGGCTACCTGAGCCAGGCCTTTGCGCAGGTTGTCGATATCCGAGCCCTTCTTGCCGATGACAATGCCCGGGCGCGCTGTGGTAATGATGACCTTGACCTTGTCCCCAGCCCGTTCAATTTCGACTTGGGAGACGGCGGCACGAGCCAGCTTGTCTTCGACATAGGCCCGGATGGCCAGGTCATTTTCGAGATTGGCGGCATAGTCTTTGTTAGCGATCCAACGGCTGCGCCAATCTTCGGTGATGCCGATGCGAAACCCGATCGGATATACCTTCTGACCCATTTAGGCCTCCTTTGTACCGACGATGACGGTGATGTGACAGGTGCGCTTACGAATACGGGCGGCAGACCCACGAGCCCGTGGCCGCCAGCGCTTGAGGGTCGGGCCCTCATCCGCAAAGGTCGTCTTGACCAGCAGGTTCTCGGCTTTCACACCTTCGCGCTCGGCATTGGCAACAGCGCTGTTCAGGCACTTCTCCACAACTTCAGCGATATTACGATCGGAGAAGCGCAGGATCTCGCGGGCCCGAGGCACTTCTTGCCCACGAATCAAATCGATCACCAGGCGGGCTTTGCGCGGTGATACCCGCACATATCGGGCTTTGGCTTTAGCTTCCATTACCTCTTGCCTTTCTTATCGCCCGCGTGTCCGCGGAAGGTCCGGGTTGCGGCGAATTCGCCGAGTTTGTGGCCTACCATGCTCTCTGTGACATAGACCGGCACATGCTTGCGGCCGTCATGCACGGCGATGGTGTGACCGACCATCTCGGGAAAGATGGTGGAGGCCCGAGACCAGGTCTTGATGATATTCTTGGCCCCGGATTCGTTCATGGCTGTCACACGGGCCAGCAGACGCGGCTCGACGAAAGGTCCCTTTTTCAGGCTTCTACTCACTGTCTACTCCTCTTCGTCTTACTTCCGACGCCGACGGATAATCAGGGCGCTGGAGGCTTTCTTCTTATTGCGGGTGCGGTGTCCCTTGGTGGGTACACCCCAGGGAGTGACCGGGTGGCGGCCGGCGCTCTTGTTCTTACCCTCGCCACCACCATGCGGATGGTCGACGGGGTTCATCACGGTACCGCGAACAGTCGGGCGCTTGCCCAGCCAGCGGTTACGGCCTGCCTTGCCGATCTTGATGTTGGAATGCTCGGCATTGCCGACCTCGCCGATTGTCGCCCGGCAGTTAATCAACACCCGACGCATCTCTGAGGAAGGCATGCGCAGCACGGCATAGTTACCTTCTTTACCCATCAGCTGAATAGAGGCACCGGCGCTACGGGCCATGGCTGCTCCCTGACCGGGGCGCAGCTCCACCGCATGGATGGTGGTACCGACCGGGATGTCTTTCAGCTGCAGGGCATTGCCCGCTTTGATGTCTGAACCGGCCCCGCTGGTCACAATGTCGCCGACCTTCAAGCCCTTGGGATGCAGGATGTAGGCCTTGGCACCGTCCGCATAATGCAGCAAAGCGATACGGGCAGAGCGGTTGGGGTCGTATTCAATAGTCGCAACCTTGGCCGGAATACCGTCTTTGTTGCGCTTGAAGTCGATGATGCGGTACTTGCGTTTGTGGCCACCGCCCTGATGGCGGGTTGTGATGCGACCGTAGCTGTTACGACCGGCATACTTCTTCAACGGAGCGGTCAAGGTCTTCTCAGGCTTGGTCGCAGTTATCTCCTTGAAATCCGATACAGACTGAAAGCGGCGGCCCGGTGAAGTAGGTTTGTATTGTTTGATAGCCATTCTTTACCTTTCTTTATACCTTGGCTTGAAGCTGCTTATTATTTAAAGCCCGAAAGCTTCAATAGAGTCACCAGCAGCCAAAGTCACAATGGCTTTCTTCCAAGAACGGGTCAGCCCTTTGGCGTAACGGACCCGTTTTGGCTTGCCGCTGACATTCATGGTATTAACCTTCAGCACTTTGACATCGAAGATGGCTTCGACAGCCTTGCCGATTTCGACCTTGTTGGCAGTCTTGGCTACCTCGAAGGTGTAACGGTTGTCGTTTAGCAGGTCGTAAGAGCGCTCCGAGATTATCGGGCGGAGAATTACCTGGCGGGGGTCTTTGTTCATCCCAGCACCTCCTCAACACGGCTTAAGGCAGCCTTGGTCAATACCAGCATCTTGTTATCGATGAAATCATAGGTATTCATCTCAGCAACCGGGATGATACGAACGATGGGTATATTGCGGAAGGATAAGAAAGCGTTGACATCTTCGTCGTCGACCACCAGGGTCACGCGGTCTTTGATATCTAGAGCCTTCAAAGCAGCGATGGCTGCTTTGGTCGAGGGCTTCTCAAACTCTACATTGTCGAGAATCTTCAAGGTCTGGTCGGCCAGCTTGGCGGAGAGAGCGGAGCGTAAGGCCAGCTTGACCTCCTGGCGGTTGACTTTGATTGCATAGCTTTTGGGGTGTGGCCCAAAGACCACGCCACCACCGCGGTACTGAGGAGCACGAATCGTGCCCTGGCGAGCCCGGCCGGTGCCCTTTTGCCGATAGGGTTTACGGCCACCGCCGCGTACCTGGCCACGGGTCTTGGTAGCATGGGTACCCTGACGGGCCTCAGCCATCTGCGCCCGGACTACCTGATGCATGACATGGACGTTCGGGTCTATGGCAAAAACACTTTCAGCCAAGCTGGTCGAGCCGACCTTCTTGCCTTCAAGGTTTAAGATGTCTTGTTTCAAGCCTGCCATCACTCACCTCTTTCTATTTCGCGACGCGTACGCTGACCAGCGCACCCTTGCCGCCTGGGACGGCACCCTTGACAATCAACAGGTTCTGGTCGCTTTCGATGCGCACCAGTTCGAGGTTCTTCACGGTCACCTGGTCATTACCCATCTGACCGGGCAGGCGAATGCCTTTGAAGACCCGGGACGGAGTGGCAGCTTGGCCAATCGAGCCCGGAGCCCGATGAAAATGGGCACCATGACCGCCTGGGCCACCCCGGAAGTTGTGCCGCTTGATGACACCGGCAAAGCCTTTACCCTTGGAGATACCAGTGACATGCACCAGTTTGACATCAGCAAAAGCCTCGACGGTAATCTCCTGGCCAATCTGGTAGTCTGCCGCCGAATCGACTCGCACCTCACGTAGATACTTGCGCGGGCCGATACCGGATTTCGCCAGGTGACCGAGCAATGGCTTGTTCAAGCGGCTCTCTTTAACCGCTTCAAAGCCGATTTGGATTGCTTCATAGCCTTCCTTATCGGTGGTCTTGAGCTGGGTTACCTCGCAGGGCCCGGCTTCAATGACCGTGACTGGTATCAGACGGTCGTCTTCTGACCAGACCTGGGTCATCCCCAGCTTACGGCCTAATATCGTGTCACTCATAAATAACCTATCCTTTCACGGTCATAGGTGTCTCGCTGCCTGTTGCAGCGGCCCCAGCGGACCGTTCGAACACTTGTACACATCGGTGCCTTGCATCTCGTTCGGTGCTTCTTGCTTCCCGGCACGTCTCGCCTACTAGCGCTTCTCGCCTCCCGGCGCGTCTTGCCTACCAGCGCGTACTTCTCCCCATTCCAACACCTCTCCAGTACTTGAGAGACTGCGGCTCTGGATAAAACCACCCGCCGGTTTACTGCTGCTAAAGCTGCAGGTCAATCTCCACTCCCGGCGGCAGGTCCAGGCGGGTCAAGGAATCTACCGTGGAAGGTGTGGGCTCGTGGATGTCGATGATGCGCTTGTGGATGCGCATTTCGAACTGCTCGCGGCTGTCTTTGTATTTGTGCGGCGAGCGGATGACCGTATAGCTCTCGCGTTTGGTGGGCAAAGGAATTGGCCCGGAGATGCGGGCACCGGTCTTTTGCGCCGTGGACACGATGAGCTTTGTGGACTGGTCGACGATCTCATGATCGTAACCTTTGAGGCTGATTCTGATTTTTTGACTTGCCACTTGATTCCTCTGCTTTCTAGATACTCATGGCGTTGCCGCCGCTTTTTATGATTATCTCTTCGGCGACATTTTTTGGAACCGGCTCGTAAGCCGAGAATTGCATGGTGTAGACGGCGCGCCCCTGGGTAGCACTGCGCAGGTCAGTGGCGTAGCCGAACATCTCCGAGAGCGGTACCAGGGATTTAATCTGCTTGGCTCCACTGATGTCTTCGATGCCTGTAATCTGACCCCGGCGGGTAGAGAGGTTGGCCATCACCTCGCCCAGGTAGTCTTCAGGGGTATCGACCTCGACCTCCATCATCGGCTCTAATAGACGGGGATTGCTGCGCCGCAAGGCTTCTTTGACCGCCAGTGAGCCGGCAATCTTGAAAGCTGCCTCGGAGGAGTCAACCTCGTGATAGGAGCCGTCAATCAGCTCGATACGCACATCGACGACCGGGAAGGATGCTAAAACCCCTGAGGATAAGGCCTCTTGGATGCCTTTGTCAGTAGGTGTGATGTATTCCTTGGGAATCACTCCACCGACGATTTTGTTCTCGAAGGCATAGCCACTGCCTGGCTCTTGGGGGTAGAGGTTGATTACCACATGGCCGTATTGGCCGCGGCCGCCGGTCTGGCGGATAAATCTGCCTTCGACATTCATCACCGGCTGGCCGGCTGTCTCGCGGTAGGCCACCTGCGGCTTGCCGATGTTTGCTTCGACCTTGAACTCTCTTAGCAAGCGGTCGACGATGATTTCTAGATGCAGCTCACCCATGCCGGCAATGACTGTCTGGCCAGTCTCTTGGTTGGTGCTGACCCGGAATGTCGGGTCTTCTTCAGCCAGCTTCTGCAAGGCCACTGCCAGCTTGTCCTGTTCAGCCTTGGTCTTCGGCTCGATGGCGATATCGATAACCGGATCAGGAAAATTCATGGATTCTAAGAGCACCGGACTGGTCTCAACACAGAGGGTGTCGCCGGTTGAGGTGTCTTTTAGACCGACAGCTGCGCAGATATCGCCTGCTGACACTTTTTCGACATCGACCCGCGATGCGGCATGCATCTCTAGCAGCCGACCGATGCGCTCGGTTTTATTCTTGGTTGCATTCAAGACATAGCTGCCTGCTGCCAAACTGCCGGAATAGACCCTGAAGTAGGTCAACTTACCGACATGCGGGTCAGTCATGACCTTGAAAGCCAAAGCACTGAATGGAGCCTGCAGGTCGGCATGGCGCTCGACTTCCAAGCCAGTCTTGGGGTCTTGGCCTTTGATGGCAGGTATGTCGAGGGGTGAGGGTAAGTAGTCGATGATGGCGTCCAGTAGCTGTTGGATGCCTTTGTTCTTAAAGGAGGCTCCACAAAAGACCGGTGTAATCTGGCAGTCTAAGGTAGCGCGACGCAGTGCTTGGATAATCTCAGTGGCACTGTATGGCTCGCCTTCCAAGACCTTGACCATCAAGTTATCATCGAACTCGGTGGCCAAGTCGATTAACTGGTCATGATAGGCTTGAGCAATCTGGATAGATTCAGCAGGTATCTCTTGAGCCTCGGGTTCAATCATACCCTTGTCGCCTTCTACAAACTGCCAGGCGGTCATGCTGACCAAATCAATTAGGCCGCTGAACTTATCTTCGGCTCCAATTGGCAGTTGGCAGATGGCGGTACGGGTCGCCAGGCGGTCCTCCATCTGTTGGACGACCTTCATGAAGTCGGCCCCGGTGCGGTCCATCTTGTTCACGAAGGCGATGCGCGGCACATTATAACGATGGGCTTGACGCCAAACCGTCTCAGATTGTGGTTGTACGCCACCGACGGCACAGAAGACGGCTACGGCGCCGTCTAAGACCCGCAAGCTGCGTTCGACTTCAGCGGTGAAGTCAACGTGACCGGGGGTGTCAATAATCTGGATACGATGGTTGTTCCAGTAACAGGTGGTGGCAGCAGAAGTGATTGTGATACCGCGTTCTTTCTCCTGGTCCATCCAATCCATGGTTGCCGCACCCTCGTGCACTTCTCCAATTTTGTGGGTCTTACCCGTGTAATAGAGAATGCGTTCGGTGGTTGTGGTTTTACCAGCATCGATGTGAGCCATGATGCCGATATTGCGGGTGTCTTTTAAGGGGACTGTAGCCATGGTGTTAAAGTAAAACCGATCGTCTGTTCTCGTAGTTTACGTTGCTCTAGTAGTTCTAATAACGGTAGTGGGAGAAGGCCCGGTTGGCTTCAGCCATCTTGAAGATGTCTTCGCGCTTTTTCACCGATGAACCGACCCCGTTGGCGGCATCCATAATCTCGGCTGCCAAACGCTCGGCCATGGTCTTCTCCTTACGATGGCGAGAGTAATCGACGATCCAGCGGATTGCCAGGGTGGTGGAACGTCGGCTGTTCACCTCCATCGGTACCTGATAAGTGGCACCTCCGACCCGCTTGGGCTTGACTTCCAAGGTTGGCTTGACGTTGTCCATAGCCTTCTTGAAGGTGGCCAGGGCTTCTTCGGAGCCTTTCTTGTCGATCAGGTCAAAAGCACCGTAGACGATGCCTTCAGCGATGGATTTCTTGCCATCTAGCAAGACCTTGTTGATTAGTTGGGTGACCAGGCGGTTCTGGTACTTGGCATCCGGGTTAGGTTCCCGGCGCTGGGCAGCGGCACGACGTGGCATTGATGCCCTCCTTACTTCGGCTTCTTAGCGCCGTAGCGCGAGCGGGCTTGTTTGCGGTCACTGACTGGAGCGCAGTCCAGTGTGGCGCGAATGACTTTATAGCGCACACCAGGCAGGTCACGAACACGACCGCCTCGGATGAGTACCATCGAGTGCTCCTGTAGGTTGTGGCCGATACCAGGAATGTAAGCGGTCACTTCCATGCCATTGACCAGGCGAACACGGGCGACTTTGCGCAAAGCAGAGTTCGGTTTCTTAGGGGTAATGGTCTGAACGCGGGTGCACACACCACGCTTCTGGGGGTTGCCCATCAGAGCAGGAGTCTTTTTCTTGTCCGCCTGAGCCTTGCGCCCTTTACGGATCAACTGGTTGATGGTTGGCAAAGCACTATCCTTTCAATCAGTGGTGAGACTTGATATCGCCTGGCTTTCAGAGAGTCAAGCCGTCTAGCCTCTTTTATGTCCCTCTTATAGCAGACAAAATAAGACGGCTTTAAAAAGCCGCGGCGGAGTATATTAGCATCTTAAACTGGGTGTGTCAAATTCCACGCCGCCGGGCGTATCCATACTCTGGCGGGGGATTGTTCAAGGGATAATTAAGAGGGAGAAAACCACGGATAGCTTCAGGACAACGGGAAGAGCAAGATGGATAGTTATGGGAGAGCACTGGGGAGTGCAGGGGGGATCCAGTTCGCTCTTCCCGATTGTCGGTAAAGATTGTCAGTAAGACTCGTTCAGCGTTTATGTTCAGCGTTTGTGCAAAGAACTGCTCATATCGGTCAGACCGGCGGTCTCACCATCCAGCAGTTGCTTGATGCTGACAGAATCCAGGTAGTCTTCAAGTAGGGTGTTCGCACCTTCCCAGACTTTATGGAACTGACAATGCTCTTCGCGTGAGCACCAGTCTTTATCGGTGGTACAAATAGCCACATTGACTGGTCCCTGAACTGCTTCGATCAGGCGAAACAGGGTCAGCTCGTTGGGATCGACAGACAGCAGCATACCTCCCTGTGCGCCACGAATCGACCTGATTAGACCGGCTTGGACCAGTGCGTGTTGGATGCTCCGGGCAAATGCATAGGGTACATCATACTGTTCGGCTGCTTCACGAACCGAAAGCGGTTTTCCATCACTTAAAGTCAAAGCAGCTATCAGGCGGATCGCATAGTCTGTTCTACGTGTTACATCCATTCCCTTTAACCCTCCGTTTTCTCTATAGATTAAACAGAAATGCTAGTCAACTCTATCCAATTAAAACAAAGTGTAACATAAAAGCAAATTACTATTGCGTTTATTGGCTGTTTTCTTCTAAGTCCTGCAAAAACTCGATTACCACAGCGTCTTCCAAGCGTTGATAGGTCGAGCTATCGGGATCCATGTAACTACCCAAGCCGGTTAGAATGTCACTCATTTTGACCGCTTGGTATTGGCCGGAAGACAGTGAAGCCCGGTAGGCCGAATCAACCGCTTCTTGAGTCACTGCAAAGAGCAAGGTACGTGGAGTATCTGTGGAGAAGTCCACCAGCTCCTCGGTGTCCAAGCCTTTCAACGAGCTGTGCTCGAGCTTTAAGTGCTCCCAGATAGTCCGCCGCTCATCAGCAAGCGGATGGTCGATATGTACCTCATGCAGCGGTCCGACGATGTCTAGAATCATGTCATCTAAAACGAAGTCGGCCCGGCTAGTAGCCATGAAAAAGACTCCCGGTTTATTAATCAGGTCATGTAGGTAGCCGCCAAGCTCCATTCGAACATTACGGCGATAAGCTGGATCCCAGGAACCTGGCCCTGCCGAGGGGCCTCCAAAGCCGCCCGGCCCACCAAAGCCCGGGCCTCCGAAGCCTGAACCGGCCGGCCCAGAGCCATCGCGCGAGAAGCTGCGTTGCTCGGACAAGAAAATCTTCTGCAAAGCTCCTATGTCTTCAAGCAGCACTGTACAAGGCGTATTCAGCTCAGTCAGGTCAGGAGGTCCACCAAAGAAGCGGTGCTTGAATGGCCCGGAAATCTTTATCGTGCCATTACCTCGCTCGTCTATCTCGACGCGGATGCTCAGCAGCGGCCAACCGATCTCATTGGCAGTAGCATGAGCAAAGATACCAACATCGTTAAAATCTGGCCCGCTGAACAAGAAGGGTTGGGTCAAGCTGAGCCGGTGCACACCATGTAGATGAGCGACCCGGTCAGCGAAACGATGTAGCTCTGGTTCATCTCGACGGAAGAAGCCGAAGCTACGCATCTGCTCCAAAGCCTGGCGATAGCCAATGATGTGGTTATAATCCAGGCGCCACATGTCACGTTCTGGTTCTTCATGTCTGCGACCAGCCAGGTCACCTGGCCTATTTGGTAGCCTGATCAACCCAGGAGGATCTTCCGGGTTGCGTGCCAGACCCTGCATTCCTGGCGGTAGTGCCAGTAAAGCCGATGGTGAATCGGGTTTGTCTGAACCTTCGTCACTGTTCAAGCCTAAAGCAGAGCGGAATGATTTTATCCACTGATTGAAGTCAATGCCTTCAGTGGCCTCAGTCAAAATCTGGGCAATACCTTCTGCGCTCTGGCTTTTGTCTGTTGCCTCCGGCTCGATGACCAGGGCATCGATTGCAGGAGCAGCCAGCCTTTGGAGGCGCAACAAGTCGCTTGCGTATTGATCGGGGGTGTCAAAAGGCTCCAACTCGCTGAGCAGAGTCTCGGAAGTCGCCCGATCGCCCATCTCCAGAGCTAGATTCAAAGCTACCCGAAGACCGGAAATCAGTTCTTGGTCGACATCTGCACCAGTTTCAGAACCTTGATTGTTGCCCATCTCAAACGCTGCACAATAAAGATGGATAGCCAGGCGGGCCTGGCCTGCACCCAACGCTGTACGGGCTGCCGTGAGCAGTGATTGGGTGTCTGAGTATTCAAATGAACCAGCGATACCTTCTGTCATATCTAACCCTTTCGGCTCTGGCTATATTATACATTTCAGCAGATAAGAAGCTAGATAAGAAGCCGGCATTTGACGAACTGTTTACCGGGATGAATAGACTTATGAGATTTTCTCTCACTGAAATGAAGTAGAGTATTCACGATAACTCGAGTGGTTAGTCGAGTAGAGCATTGGCTCTGAGAAGAGTTTTCTCTTTTTGCAGCACCCCCGGTACTGATACCGATAGGTCGAAGAGCTTGAGCTGGGCTGCACTTAATGTCGTTAGTACGTATATCACCAGGAGCAAGGGAAAGCATATGAAAACCGCAATATTAGCATGTAAGACCATTCGTGAAGAGCTGCTGTTGGCTGAAAGCCGGGTCAATAGTGGGTATGAGATTCATTGGGTCGAATCGAACCTGCACAACGTCCCGGAAAAGTTGACCGAAGGCATTCAGGTGCTGCTGGACCAATTGGATGACTACGACCGCGTGCTCTTGGCCTTTGGCTTCTGCGGCGGATCGGTAGCTGGCATTCGCACCCACTCCTTTGACCTTTATGTGCCGCGTATCGATGACTGTATCTCGCTGATGATTGGCTCGATCAAGCAGCGCGAACTGTTGAGTGAGGGTCATCGCAGCATCTACCTGACCAAGGGTTGGCTGGACCATGAGTCAAACATCTGGAGCGAGTACCAGTATTCTGTGGATAAGTTCGGTGAGAAGACTGCCCAATATGTAATTGAATCGATGTTCGGCAACTATGACTGGCTCTCACTTATAGATACCGGTGCCTATGACATTACGACAATCTTTGAGCAGGCCGATCAGATTGCCGAGCGTTTTGGCATGGAGCGTGTCGTTATCCCAGGCACCGTGGCCTATTTTGAGCAATTGCTGACCGGGCCTTACGATGAGAAGCTGTTCTTGCATGTGCAACCACATTCACTGCTCACAGCCGATGAGCTGGTATTGAACACAGAAGACCAAAAGAGTGCTGAGAGTTATGCGATTTGTTGAGGTTTTGGTTCGGCAGGGTCAGCTGAAGTGCAGCGTTCACTTACTGCCAGTTGCGGATTGGCCAGTTTAGCTTGCGTGCCAGTTTCTTTAAAGGTGAATCGGGATCGACTACGATTGGGTTTAGGGCTGCCGAGAGAATCTGCATGTCACTGGCATGGTCGCCATAGGCATGGGATAAAACCCAGTTGCCTTCGCCATAGAGTTGGTCGGCCTGTTCACGCATCTGTAATAGCTTGTTGATGCCTTCAGGAGGAGCCGTAGTTACTTGTCCGGTGTAGAAACCATCTTTAATCTCCATCTGGGTACAGACATAGAAATCAGCCCGTAG
>JAIRQI010000091.1 GCA_031256575.1 Coriobacteriales bacterium | reverse complement strand
AGGTTCAAGCTGAGAGCGTGATCGACGAACAGGTCGTAGTCCCATTGGCGGATTGGCCCTGCTAGTTCTGGATATGTAGCTGCGATTCCATCAGGAGCGGTGTATTGGCTCATCAACGAATAGCAGACCTGGTCGCCAAGCAGGCTGTAGACAGTGTCCAGACAGTTGATGGTATCAGTCAATTGCCCGGGTAACAACAAGAACCGCACTACAACACCGCTGACCAACAAGCCAGAATCATCCAAGTGATATTTACCAGCCTGTTGAACTGCTACTACCAGAGCATCTCGGGCAATCTCGGGGTAATCAGGGGCATTGGAGTACTGCTTGGCTAGGGTTTTACTGGAATAGCGGTAGTCGAACAGCCAGGCATCGACCGTACCAGCCAGGCTTTCAACCAAATTGCGTGTCTCGTATGCCGAGCTGTTCCAGATTATTGGTAGCCGCAAGCCAGCCTCGCGGGCTATCACGACGGCTTCGATGACTTCTTCGGTGTATTGGGTCGCTGTCACCAGGTTGATGTTCAGAGCACCTTGGAGTGCCAGCTCGCTGAAGATATCGGCTAGACGCCTGACAGAAACCGCTTCTCCCCTACCCGCTTGCGAGATATCGTGATTCTGGCAGTAGACACAGCGCAGCGGGCAATTGCTGAAGAAGACAGCACCAGAGCCACGCTCGCCGGAAATCGGTGGTTCCTCCCAGTAATGCAGTGCTGCTCGAGCTATCTTCAGCTCGTTGTTAGCTCCGCAATAGCCTGTCTCCCCAGTAAAACGCTTTGCCCGGCATTGGCGCGGGCAAAGCGTACAAGGTCTAGATGGTGGCATGGTAATTAAGCTTTAAAGCACCGCAGCCTGGATCAGCGGTATGAACTCAGCTAAAGCTTGAGCGCCCAGGTCACCGGCTACACGATCCCTTACACTGACTGAACGCTCTTCGGCTTCCTTATCGCCAACTACCAGCATATACGGTACCTTGGCCAACTGTGCTTTGGCAATCTTGGCCCGCATCGGCTCGTTTTGGTCATAGACTTCGACCCGCCCGCGAACCATCTCCAGCTCGCGCTGTACCTCACGGGCATAATCGAGATGCCGGTCAGCAATCGGGATTACAGCAACTTGAACAGGAGCCAGCCAGAGCGGCAGCGCTCCAGCATAATGCTCAATCAAGATGCCTAAGAAACGCTCGATTGATCCGAAGATAGCCCGGTGCAACATCCAAGGCCGAGCCTCCGTATTGTCAGCGGTACGATAACTCAGCTCAAAGCGCGACGGGAAGTTGAAATCGACCTGGATGGTCGAGCACTGCCAGGTGCGGCCGATGGCATCTTTGACCTTGATATCGATCTTCGGGCCATAGAAAGCACCGTCACCTTCGTTGATCTCGTACTCCAGACCATGCCGACGGCAGCCTTCCATCAAGGCCTCAGTAGCATATTCCCAGATATCGTCATCACCGATAGACTTCTCCGGCCGCGTTGATATCTCAGCGTGATACTCAAAGTCAAAGGTATTCATGATGAAGTCAACGATATCCAGCATGCCCAAAATCTCATCGACGACCTGCTCCTGCATGCAGAAGATGTGAGCATCGTCCTGGGTAAAGCCACGCGCTCTGAGCAAGCCATGCACCACCCCGCTCATCTCATGGCGGTAGACGGTACCGAACTCAAAGAAACGCAATGGCAGGTCGCGGTAGCTGCGTAGCTCGCTGTCGTAGAGCAGCACATGCCCCGGACAGTTCATCGGCTTCACGGCATACTCGGAGAGCTTGCTTCTGTCTTTCTCTTCACTCTCGTCGATCTCGAAGAAGTACATATTGTCGTGGTAGAAATCGTAGTGCCCACTGATCTTCCAGAGGTCGGCATTATAGATGTGAGGGGTGATGACCTCTTCATAACCGCGCTGGTAGAGGTCGCGACGTAGCCATTCCTGCATGGTCCGGATGACCCGGGCACCTGCCGGCAGGTAGAGCGGTAAGCCAACCCCGGCTCGCTCATCAGTGATATAGATGCCCAGATCACGACCGAGTTTACGGTGGTCGCGCTTCTCCGCTTCTTCCATGCGCGTCAGGTAGTCATCCAAGTCTGCCTGAGAGAACCAGGCCGTGCCGTAAAGCCTCTGTAAGACTTCGCGGTCGGAATCGCCGCGCCAGTAGGCACCAGCCAGCTTGGTCAGCTTGAAGGCTGGCAGATACGAAGCATCTGGTAGATGCGGGCCACGGCAGAAGTCTACAAAGCTACCCAGTCGGTAGGCCGAGATGACCTCCTCTGGGTCAAGCTCGGCAATCAACTCCAGCTTCAGATGCTGGTCAGAGAAGAGTTCCTGGGCCTCAGACAGCGATAACTCGCTGCGTACGAAGGGCTGGGCGCGAGCGATGATTTCAGCCATACGGGCCTCGATAGCCTGAAAATCCTCGGTAGAGAGCTGCCGGGGAGCTAAGATATCGTAGTAAAAGCCATCCTCGATGTCGGGCCCGACACCGAACTGGGTTCCCGGAAACAGGTCCTGGACAGCCGCAGCCATAATATGGGCAGTAGAATGGCGCAGCAGGTCCAGCGCCTCGTTTGACTGCTTGGTGATGATTTGTACCGAATCATCATCGGACAATGCATGTGAGAGATCGACCAGATGACCGTTGACACGGGCAGCGATAGCCGACTTGGCCAGGCCCGGGCCTATACTCATGGCCAGGTCATGAGCGTTAGCCTGCTCAGACAGCTGAACAGTTGAGCCGTCGGGTAAATGGATATTCATTTCCAGCTTCTTTCTACTTTGTGGGATGAGGTCAGTTCACTGGAGTGCAGCAGTAGGGGCAGACCTTCCACTCTGGATTCAAAGCGTGGCCGCAGGATTTGCACTCGTTGCGCAGCTGAGTACCGCACTGCGGGCACATCAGGTATTCACGTTCTACCGGATAGCCGCAGTTTGCACATTCTCCGTACTGCATCAGCTGACGTTGTTTTAAAGTAAAGTCCAAATCCTGCTCATCACGGTCGGAGAGCAGCATCGGCGGACGAAGCATCGAGTAGGTAAAAGCACCAAGAAAGGGGATAAGACCGATCAGTCCCCAGACGATAGGGTTGGCTCCCCGTAGATAAGAGTCGCGGATCACCCAGATCAGGGAGATCAGGTAGAGCAGGGCAATAAGCAGTACGATGCCGATGGCAAACATCCGCATCTCTGGGGTAATGACCGATTCCAACACTTCGCTTAGGCCCATGGACTTCCTCTTATCCACCTGTCTGTTTTCACACACACAGACTTGCTCTGGTAGGACTGTTCTACCAATAAGTAACACCTTACCGCTTTTACGCACGGAAAGCGTCGCTCCATTCTAACAAATTGCCAGCCTAGCCGCGAGCGAGGGTAAAGCATTAGTATCTGGCCCAAAATCAGGCTTGAATCAGGCAAGTGTCAACGCGAACACCAATATCTAGCCAAACAGTGAATGATTGCAGGTATCTGTCATACTTGAAAGCGTGAAATAGCTGTGTCTGTATATCGGCTCTGTCATGCCCAGACAAATAAGCCAAAGAGTAGAAAGCAGTAAGGGATGAAAAAGGGAACAAGTTTCAAGTCGCTCAGGGTTATATTATCGATTGTTTTGTCAGTAAGTCTGTCCGCCACCACTTTTCTTACCGCCTGTACTGCGGATGATGAAATACCAGAGTCAGGCAATACTTCAAATAATAACCCTGCCAGTGTGGCTGGTATGCCAAACACTGACGGCTCTGTTGGGCCACGGGCAAATACTGCTGATGACCCGGTAGATGGCATCTATGTCTCCCCTACTGGCAATGATTCAACAGCGACTGGCTCAAAAGACTCACCCTTCAAGAGCATCAACACTGCTTTAGAAACCGCCGATGCTGGAGACACACTGGTCCTGCGGGGCGGTACCTATCGCGAAGGCATGAACGTACGTGTCAGAATACCGAATATTACTATCAAGTCTGCAAAAGACGAATGGGCAGTTATCGATTTAACCAGCTACAACTCCGGCTCTGAGGAAGACTGCGGTGTTTACTTTGATGTCGATTCGTCAGGAGGTACGTTAAAGAATATCGAGGTCATGGGCGGCTTTTACTGTGTCGGCCTGGAGACTAAATGGGATTGGGGTGACCCGGCAGACAGAGCTGGGGCATCTAATATCACCATCGAGGACTGTATTCTGCATGACTCCCGCTACGACACCATCAAGGTCAAGCCCAACTGTAACGATGTCACAATCCGAAACAACGAGATCTATAACTCCGGGCAGGCTTTTGCAGCCAACATCAAGAACGGTGAGGATAACGCCGAGGGCATCGACAATGTCAATGGCGACAAGATGCTCGTACAGTTTAACTATATCCACGACATCTGCTCCAATGCGATATACGCCAAGGGTGGCGCAAGCGACGTGATAATTGAGAACAACCGTATAGAACGGGCTTACGGAGGCGGGATTCTGATTGGCTTTGACACCAGCCCGGAGTTCTTTGATACCAACTCCAACCCCAGGTATTACGAGAATATCAACGGTATAGTGCGAAACAACCTGATTATCGACACCGGGTGGGAAGGCATTGGCCTCTACGCTTCCAAAGATGCTGAGGTCTACAACAACACCTTGGTCAATGTGGCAAACGGCGGCCAGTATCATAGTGCGATATACTTTGGCCTCTCCTACCAGGACTGGGAGCCTTTGGCAGGCCGTCCAGCCAATGTCAACCCGCTTATCCACCACAATATCGTCTGCCAGCCAGCCAGTATCGTGCTACCGATGATAGAGATCAGGTACTCTGCAGAGCTGGGTGGTCTCTCAGCTCTCGAGGGCAAGCCGACAATGAATGACAACTGCTATTTCATTGACAACAGTATTGCTGACTTTTCAGATTATCGCCCAGGGTCCATTCTAGAGAATGGCGGGCTTGCTCAATGGCAATCCCATATCGACGGCGACACAGGATCGCTCGAAACCGACCCGCTTCTCGATGCCGACTACCTATCAACCAAGCCTGAATGTGCAGGAATGGGAATACCTGCGGCTCTGACTGTCTGATGCCAAGCCTTCGGCTAACTTGCTAATGCTTGCCAGCCGTGCCCTCACCACATCAGACCTCGCTTGCGACGCTGGTTATTTGCCTAGGAAAACCGCCTTGGCTTCACCGGCCATGGTAATCGACCCGGTGACAATGGCTGTGCTGTTCCGAGCATTGATATCAGCTAAGCCTTCTTCGATCGATGCAAAGACCTGGGGCTTGCGACCGTCGTATTTTTCGACCATCTGAGCCAGGTCGGCAGGGGCAATGGCCCGTGGAGAAGCACTCTGGGTAACTGCCACATGTCTAAACATCGGTGTCAAGGTGTCGATGATCCCGCGAGTATCCTTGTCGCTCAAAATGCCCAGAAGCAAGGTGTCTATCTCATTGATGCGTAGTACTCCCTGCTCGTCTGGGCTGAAGGTGAAGCGTTCACGCAGAGCATCAGCCAGAAATTGAGAAGCTTGGGGGTTATGAGCAGCATCAATCATCAATAAAGGCTCGTCACGTAGTATTTCAAAGCGACCGGGTACAACCAGATTGTTCAAGGCCTTTTGCACCGTGACCGGCGAGATTGCCTCGCCTAGGGCGTGCTCTGCAGCTACCCAGGCCGTGGCAATGTTCATCTTCTGGTAGCCTGGCCCGATGTAGCGGAAGTCCATGAAGGGAGGCTCGATGATGTGGTAGTCAGCACCGACCTCAGCACAACGATCTAAAAACACCTGGCGGGTATCAGCAGTGCCAGGCCCGAGCACAGCAAAGCTACCGGACTTGATGATTGCTGCCTTCTGGACAGCTATCTCCTCGACTGTATTACCCAGAATATGGGTATGATCAAGGTCGATACCGGTGATTACTGCTACCTTGGGATTGACGACACTGGTCGCATCCCAAAGCCCTCCCAAACCGACTTCTAAGACCGCCCAGTCCACTTTTTGCTGATCAAACAGCCTAAAAGCGGCTGCCGTCAGTACCTCGAACTCGGTGATGAAATCGATCACACCGGCCTTGATGGCTGATTGAATACCATCCCAGGTCTCAAGGATGATATCAGCGAACAGGTCATCGGAGACCACAGCTCCTTCCAATTCCAGGCGCTCGGGGTAAAACATCAACTCCGGAGAGGTGTAGAGGCCGGTCTTGAATCCTGCAGCCTTAAGGATTGCCGCTGTATAACGGCTGGTAGATGTCTTACCGTTGGTACCAGCAATCTGGACGCTGGGGTAGTTGTCCTGGGGGTCACCAAAGTAATGCATGAGCCTGAAAAAGGCCTCCAAAGCAGCTTCGATGCCATTCTCCAAAGAAAGCTTCAACACCCGCAATGATTCATCGTAACGAGTCATCATCCCTCGATTCATCAGGTTAATTAAGTAAGCCTAGCTATTCTACTGCAATTCAGCAATCTGAGCTTGCAAGCCATTGATTTCAGCAGTCAGTTTCTCCAGGTCGTCTTGGGCTTTGCTGATAACCTCGGGAGCCGCCTTACTTGTAAAGCCAGGATTGGCCAGCTTCTTTTGTAGACGCTCCGCATCAGTCTGACGAGCCTGGCAGTCCTTGCTTAAGCGGGCTAGCTCAGCAGCAAAGTCAATCAAGCCGGCTAAGACGATGTAGATTTCTAGATCATCGGCCAAGACAATCACTGATTGCTCCGGCTGGCTGGCATCTTTGGATAGCTCGAGAACCTGGCAGTTAGCTAGGCTGGTCAGCTGCTCTCCTAGTGCAGTCAGTAGACGGGCATCGGTCGCGGTATCGTTACCAGTCAACCGGATGCTGACCGAGAGCGCGGTTTTGGGTGAGATACGGTAGCGGGCCCGGGTTGAACGCAGAGCGCTGATAACAGCTATCAGCAGATCGCTGGAGCGCTCAGCCTGGTCATCTAGGTAGACCGCCAACTGTTGCTGGTCTGGCCAATCGGCCACTACCAGCGAGGGGTGAGTATCGCCATGCGGTAATTCCAACCAGATGCTCTCGGTTAAGAAGGGCATCATCGGATGCAACAGACGCAGAGCCTGATCTAGGACAAAGACCAGGTTACGTTGCGCTGATGCGCGCTCGGCGGGGCTTCCAGCAAGTTGGTTTTTGGCAAACTCGATGTACCAGTCACAGAACTCATTCCAGAAAAAGCTGTATAGCGCCCGAGCCTGGCTACCAAACTCAAACCGAGTTGACTGCTCATTCAACTGCGCGGTCAACCTGGCCAGGCGGGAGAGTATCCAGCGGTCAGCCAAGGTCAGGGCTTCCGGCTGCACAGTTGAAATGTCAGTCTGTACGGCTGTACTGTCAGCGACCGCTGCGCTCGCAGCTTCTAAAGCCAAGGTTTTATCCACAGGTGTTTGAACTGTGTTGGTAGTGCTGCCAGCGGCTGTAAACCCATCCAGGTTCATGAAGATGAAGCGCGCCGCATTGTGAATCTTGGTTGCGAAATTGCGGTAGACACCCAGTTTTTCACGGTCGAACTTCAGGTCCTGAGTGCCGGTGACCTGGGCAGCCAGGCCAAAGCGCATGACATCGGCACCAAACTCGCCAACCAGGTCCATGGGGTCGATGCCATTGCCCCGAGACTTGCTCATGATGTTTCCGAAGCGGTCCAAGACAGTCGGATGAATAATCACATCGGCAAAGGGCACGCTGCCGTCTAAGAAATAAAGCGAGCTCATAATCATCCGGGCCACCCACAAAAAGATGATGTCTCGGGCTGTGGATAAGACCTGGGTCGGATAATTTCTGGCCAGGTCCGCGGCATGCTCAGGCTCACCAGGCCAGCCGTAGGTAGCAAAGGGCCAGAGCTGGGAGCTGAACCAGGTGTCTAGGACATCCTCATCCTGATGCAGTTCGGCTGAGCAGACCGGGCAGTGTGATTGGTCTTCAAGCAAGGCATCTTGCCAACCGCACTGGTCACAGTAAAAGACCGGGATGCGATGGCCCCACCAGAGCTGACGGGAGATACACCAGTCCCGGATATTCTCCATCCACTGAAAATAGACTTTCTCCCAGCGTTGGGGGTTAAAGCGCACCTGTTTGTCACGGACCACTTCTATGGCAGGTGCAGCCAGGTCAGCCATCGCCACAAACCATTGTTCAGAGGCCCAAGGTTCAATGACAGTGTCACAACGGTAGCAATGCCCCACCGCATGGCTGTATTCCTCAATATGGTCAATCAGGCCTAGAGCTTCCAGTTCGGCCAGCACAGCCAGGCGGGCATCGTCTCGGTTGAGGCCCACAAACTGTCCACCGTTCTCGTTGATATAAGCTTCCGGGGTGAAGATGTTAATCTGCGGCAAGTCATGCCGCTTGGCGATTTCAAAGTCATTGGGGTCATGGGCTGGGGTGACCTTGACAGCACCAGTGCCAAAGCTTGTCTCCACATAATCATCAGCAACCACAGGGATGACCCGGTCCATCAAAGGCAGGCGAATCTGGGCGCCCGCTGCCAACAAAGCGAGGTAGCGGGGGTCGGTCGGATTTACAGCCACCGCGGTATCACCCAGCATGGTCTCGGGGCGAGTGGTCGCCACCACCAGGTATTCTGTCTCCCCCACCGGCTGGACCAGCGGGTATTTGACATACCAGAGGTGCGACTCGACATCCAGGTGATGCACCTCGTCATCAGCCAGAGCAGTAGTGCAACGCGGGCACCAATTGATGATGCGCAAGCCCTTGTATATGAGACCGGCATGGTACCAGTCCACAAAGACCTTGCGGATAGCCTGCACATAGTTCTTATCCATCGTGAATTTCTCAGAAGTGAAATCACAACTGCAGCCCATGCCTTTAAGCTGCTCGATGATTGTGGAGCCGTACAGCTCCCGCCATTCCCAGCAGGCTTCGACAAAGGCCTCACGGCCGACATCGAAGCGGGTCAGGCCTTCCTTGGCCAGCTTGCTTTCGACGCGGTTCTGGGTGGCAATACCGGCATGGTCGGTACCAACGATCCAGCGGGTCGGACGCTTTTGCATACGTGCCCGGCGGATCAGGATGTCTTGCAAGGTGTTGTTTAAGGCATGTCCCATATGTAAAGAGCCAGTAACGTTGGGAGGCGGGATAACGATGGTATAGGGCTCCAGCTGTAGATCGGCAAAGCCGGCGGCATCGCGTTCAAAGTAGCCGGCCTTCAGCCATTTGGCAAAGAGCGGAGCCTCGATTGCCGCTGGATCATAGTTTTTTGGCATTTCAGTCATGCGTTTCCCTTGTCTAATCAGCTCTGGCCCTTATCGTAGACTTGCCCGAGCGCCTTTGGTGCACGATTGTTCTTGGAGAAGAATACCAAAAGTACCAGCACTAATACATAGGGAACAATCATTGCCAGGTCAAAGATCGATGAATCCATCTCTAAGAGCAGTACCAACTGAAATGAAGCAGCCCGAGCTAAGCCGAAGATCAAACAGGCTCCCAAGGTTGGGATGATCTGCCAGTTTCCGAAGATTAGAGCCGCAATTGCCAGAAAACCAGCACCGAAATAGATTGCCGGAGAGACATTGGTGCTGATCGAGTAGGCGAAGCAGATACCCCCGACACCAGCTAGCCCGCCAGATATCATCACAGCAACCAGTCGGATGCGAGCAACTGATAAACCTGCTGCATCCACCGACTGGGGGTTGTCTCCACAAGCCCTCAGATGTAAGCCAAAGCGGGTGCGGTACAACAAAAACCAGCATATAACGACCAGTAGCAGAGCAATGATCTCGAAGGGGTAGACGTTTGTGACCAGGCCACCGAGTATCGGCAAGCCGGACAACAGGTCAAGCGTATAGCGTGGCGCGGTTGATAAGAAGAACTTGTTCGAGCTGCCCGAGAAGAAGGACTGGTTCAGTTGCGCAGTGAGAAAACCAGTCAGAGCCATGGCGGCGATATTGATGACTACTCCACTGATCACCTGGTTGGCTTGGAGGCGGATGCAGAGCAGGGCATGGATCAATGAGAAGGTTGCACCGCCGAGGGCAGCAGCTATGAAACTGACATAAAAGGCGACCGCTGAGTCAAAGGGGATGAATTGAACCAGGATGGTGAAACAGAGTCCCCCGCTGAAGGCTCCAAAACCCAGTAGGCCCTCCAGGGCCAGGTTGGTGACTCCGGAGTGTTCGGAGAAGATGCCGCCGATGGCAATCACCAGCAGTGGCAGGGCGAAAGCCAGCCCATCAATTATTACCTGGTTGAGCATCAGTCACCTCCAGTCGCTGGTGTGCTGCCGGGTTCTTCTCTGTCATCAGACTGGTCAACAGCCAGGTTGTTACGGTTGACCAGGTATTTTAAGAAACCGCTGCAGGCGCTGAACAGCAGCACGATGCCGATCAGCAGGGAGGCGATATATTCACTGACATCGGCAACCGAGCTCATATAGTTGCTGCCATAGCTCAGACTGGTGATCAGCATTGCCGAAAGCACACAGGCCAGAGGGTTGGCACTGGCCAACAAAGCTACAGCAATGGAATCGAAGCCGACCGAGCTCAGATCACCAGGCATTATCGAGTTGTAGTAACCCAGGTAGTAGGTGACACCAGCCAAGCCAGCAGCTGCTCCGGAGAGAGCCATGGTCAACATGATTGTCCGCCGGCTGGAGATACCGGAGTATTCAGCAGCTTGACGGTTCGAGCCGACAGCGCGGATCTCATAACCCAGCCGAGTCCGAGCCAAAATCAGGTAGAAGACCCCAGCCAGACCGACAGCTAGTAAAAAGCAGAGCGGTATGCGGGTTTCCACTGCTCCAATCTGCACATTTACCAAGGTCAAGCGGGAAGCAACGGAGACTGTATGGGATTGACGGGAGACTGGTTCGATGAAATACCCTTTGATAAAGAAACTGACGATGTATTGGACCACATAGTTCAACATGATGGTTGAGACTACCTCGTGGATATTGAAGTTGGCTTTCAGCCAACCGACGAATAACGCCAACATTGCTCCGCTTAACGCTCCGACCAGCAGTACCAGGGGTTTAGCGAGAACTGCGTCCAGCTGGCTATAACCGATCAACACTGTGGCTAGAAAGCCGCCAGTCAACATCTGCCCCGAGATGCCAATGTTGAATAACCCAGCTTTAAAAGCTATCGCTACCGCAATCGCTGCAAAAATCATCGGAGTCAGAGCGTCTAAAAGGCCGAGAAAGTCAGTCAGCATGCTGCGGCCGCTGGCGTAGCGCGGCTTCGGTAGCCAGCCAGAACCACGTAATAGGGAGACAAACACCGTCAGGGGGTTCTTGCCGATAATCACGATCACCAGGCTGATTGCAACCAGTGCCATCAACACCGCCAGTATGGCAATCACCAGGTTCTGGGTACGCGGATAACGAAGGATCCTGAGTAGCCAATTGGTTGAGCGGGACTTGGTCTCGGAGCTTGCCTGGTTCATTGCCGCACACCCATCATGTACTCCCCTAGCTCAGCCAGACTGATCTCGGCAGCTGGTGTGACCTTAGTCAGGTTACCGTTGAAGATGACAGCGATGTTATCAGCCACTGTCAGCACCTCTTCTAGCTCCAAGGAGATCAGGAGTACGGCTTTGCCGCTATTGCGCTCGTCGATGATTCTTTGCCGGATGCTTAAGGTGGCCCCGATATCCAGACCCCGGGTTGGTTGAACAAAGATTACCAGGTCAGCATGGGTATCAAGCTCGCGAGCAATAATCAGTTTCTGTTGGTTGCCACCGCTCATGGAGCGGACGATAGTTGCCGGCCCCTGGGCGCAACGCACGTCATAACGGACAATCAGCAGTTCAGCATAGCGTTGGCTAGTCTTTTTCTGGAGAAAAGCCCAGTGAGCAAACGGTGGGCGATAATACTGCTTTGAGATAAGGTTCTCAGTAACATCAAAATCCAGGAACAAGCCTACACCATGGCGGTCTTCAGGAATATAGGCCAGGCCACTTTGAATGCGCTTGCGCACGCTGGCTTGCGAGATATCTTGGCCATTCAAGATGATCTGCCCACTGTGTTGGACCAGCCCTGCCAGCGCATCAGCCAGTTGAATCTGTCCATTGCCGGCAACACCAGCCAAAGCAAAGACCTCGCCGGCATGTACGGTGAAGCTGGCCTTATCCAGACGTTTGACCTTGAAAGCATCGATGACAGAGAGCTCTTTCAGTTCCAGAACTGCTGGTCCAAAGTGCGCTGGAGCCTTATCAAGCTGAAATGAGAGCTGGCGTCCGACCATTCTATTAGCCATCAATTGGGTTGAGGTTGTCTGGACATCATAGACATCAATCAGATGTCCCCGGCTCATGATGGCACAGCGGTCGGCAACCAGTTTGATCTCCTCCAGTTTATGGGTAATCAAAATGATAGTCTTGCCAGCTTCGCGGAGCCGCCTGATAATCGCCAGCAGGCTATCGATTTCTTGGGGGGTGAGCATGGCTGTCGGCTCGTCAAAGATTAGGATCTCAGCATCACGGTAGAGCATCTTCAGTATCTCTACGCGTTGCTGACTTGAGACATTGAGGTCCTCGATCAGGTCATCAGCACTAAGGTCAAAGTCATAGCGGTCGATTAGTTCTTGTACCTGGGCGCGAGCTTTCTTGTAGTCGATGGCTGGTATTATCCCTAAAAGCCGTTTGATTGGTTCACGTCCGAGGATGATGTTCTCTGTCACGCTGTAGTTGCTGACCAGCTTGAAGTGCTGGTGTACCATGCCGATATCCAGCTCTACAGCTCGAGCCGGACTGTTTATTTGAACAGCTTGGCCACGCAAGATGATCTCACCGGCATCCGGGCTGTACATGCCGAAGATGATGCTGGCCAGCGTGGACTTACCAGCACCGTTTTCGCCTAAGAAGGCAAATATCTCACCACGTTGGATTTCTAAGCTGATGTCGTTGTTGGCAATCACGCCCGGGAAGCGTTTGCTGATGTGCTTCAGTTCGAGGATAGTCTCAGACATTGTCTGCTCCTGAGTGCTTACTAATAAACACCCGGGCCCAGTAATACCGAGCCCGGGTGTGGTCAAGTCTGGGTTTATTTTACCGACCCGGCGTATTAAAGGACAATCAAGCCGTAAGTTTAATAGCCTTTGAAGTTGCTCGGTGTATAACCGTTGAAATTCGATGCTGGAACAATACTGCCTGACTTTACCAAACCGTAAGCTTCTTCTAGCGCAGCCAAGGTTTCATCAGTCAGCTGATGGTGGCCAGCGGTTGAAACATAACCGGTTGAGTCAGAAGCAGCAGTCAGAGTATAGTTGCCGCCTTTGAAAGAGCCATCATTGATAGCTTCCAACTGCTTGGTGATGTTCGGAGACATCACTTTCAAAGCACTGGTCAAGACGATGTTGGATGATCCGTTCACTCCATCAGCGTACTGGTCAACATCGCAGCCAATTACCAGGGCCTTGCCGTTCTCTTTGACAGCGGTGAAGACTCCATTGCCTGAAGCGCCAGCAGCTACAAAGATGATGTCTACTCCAGCAGCCAGTAAAGCCTCGCCAATAACCTTGCCGGTAGCCTCGTCGGAGAAATTATTGACGTAGTTGCCTCCGACATTGTTGCCAGCCATATCAGTTCCGGCGTAGCTTGGGAGAGAGACAACTGCAGCTTTGGTATTCAGGTACTTGTTTGCGTAGTTGACTCCGCTCTCAAAACCCCACTGGTAGTTGACATTGGAGGGATAAGCGATGCCGTGGACACTGGCTACTTTGCCGGTCTTGGTCTGCATGGCTGCAGCGATACCAGCAAAAAAGCCACTCTCCTGCTCAGCGAACTGCATGGCATAGATATT
>JAIRQI010000044.1 GCA_031256575.1 Coriobacteriales bacterium | reverse complement strand
GCCATCCGCGACTTTCACCAGCGCCAGGTCAGCCAGAGCTGGTTCATCAGCCGCCCAGACGGAGCGCTGCTAGGCAACAAAATCACTCCCCTGAACTCTGTCGGCATCTACGTCCCCGGTGGTCGGGCCGCCTATCCTTCCACGGTGCTGATGAACGTCCTGCCAGCCCTGGTAGCCGGAGTCAAGCGCATTGTCCTCTGCACTCCTCCACAATCCGATGGCAGTCCCGACAGCGCTGTCCTGGCTGCTGCCCGGATGGCTGGAGTCAGCGAAATCTACGCCGTCGGTGGAGCCCAAGCTATCGCTGCCCTGGCCTATGGCACAGAAAGTATCTATCCTGTGGATAAAATCGTCGGCCCCGGCAACGCTTACGTTGCGGCGGCCAAACGTCTGGTCTCCGGCGATGTGGGCATTGATATGATTGCTGGCCCTTCCGAGGTTGCTATCCTGGCAGACGAGAGCTCGGATGCCTCGCTTATCGCCATCGACCTATTGGCCCAGGCTGAGCATGATCCCGACGCCTGCACCTACCTGATTACGACCGACGAGTCCCTGGTCGACGAGGTTATCGAGCAGGTCGAGCAGTTCTTGGCTTACTCGCCGCGCCAGGCTATCACCAAGGCCTCCATCGACGACAATTGCCTGGTGTTGGTCTGCGACGACCTACCTACTGCCATCGCCGCGGTCAATTATATAGCCCCCGAACACCTTGAAATCCAGATGGAGCAGCCCCTAGAGCTGCTGGGACTAATCGAGAACACCGGCGCCATCTTTTTGGGTCTCTGGACACCGCAGAGCGTCGGCGACTATACCGCCGGACCCAACCACACCTTGCCAACCAGTGGCACTGCCCGCTGGTCTGGCCCCCTAGCGGTCGATGATTTCGTCAAACGCACCAGCGTCGTCAGCTATTCCTACGCCGCCTTGTCCAACGATGCCCCGCACATCCTGGCCCTCGCCCAGGCCGAAGGCCTCTGGGCCCATGGCCGGGCGGTGGAGCTGCGCTTCGTCGACCCCGAAGACCAAGCACAGAGGGAGAAGGCCGATGCATGAGGCTTTGATAAGCAGTCAGACTACGGAGACAGCACCTCGCTTGTCTCCCGAAGACCAAGTTCAGGGGGAGAAAACCGATGCGTGAGGCAACAATAAGCCGACAGACCAAGGAGACCGACATCACCCTGTCGCTGGTCTTGGAAGGCCAGGGCTTGACTGAGATTGACAGCGGCATTCCTTTTTTCGACCACATGCTGGAGGCCATGGGACGTCATGGGCTCTTCAATCTGCAGGTTAGAGCCATCGGTGACCTGGCTGTCGATGCTCACCACACGGTGGAGGATGTCGGCATCGTCTTTGGCAGTGCTCTGAGTGAAGCGCTCGGCGAGAAGCGTGGTATCACCCGTTTTGGGCAGGCTATCATCCCGATGGACGAAGCTTTGGTATTGGCTGCCGTAGACATCAGTGGACGCGGCCAGCTGCACTGGCAGGTCGATTTGCCTATCGAATTCATCGGCAGTTTTGACACCAGCCTGTTCAAGGAGTTCTTGATTGCCTTGGCTTCTAACGCTGGCCTGACCTTGCATGTGCGTTCACTGGCTGGGCAAAACAGCCACCACATCATCGAAGCCGCAGCCAAAGCGGTCGCTCGGGCTTTGGCGCAAGCCGTAGCTATTGACAGTCGCCTGGCAGGCCAGATTCCTTCTACTAAAGGAAGCCTCTAAAATGCTGTCCGACCAGAAACCTAACTCGGAGGCTCGGCCCTATCCAGAGGTTGAACCTAGCTCAGCAGCCCAATCTAACCTGGCAGCTCAACCCAACCTGGTGACCCAATCTAGCTTGGCAACCCAAGCCAAGCAATCGACCGAACCCACTCAGCAGGTCCAACTCTTCCCGGCAATCGACCTCTTGGGCGGTCGGGTTGTCCGCTTGAAACGCGGGGACTATGACCAGGTCACCGTATATCATGATGACCCCGTCGCTCAAGCTGTCAGCTTCGCCGAAGCCGGAGCCCAATGGCTACACGTCGTCGATTTAGATGCTGCCCGTGACGCAGGCCAAGATAACCGCCAGCTGATTGCCCGGATTATCGCCGAGAGCGGTCTGAAAGTCGAGGTCGGCGGCGGTGTTCGGAGCCTGGCAGCCATCGAGTGGCTGGCTCAAAATAACGCAGCGCGGGTCATCATGGGCACCAGCCTGATTGCTGACCGGCCCTTGGTTGAAGCAGCCATCGACTGCTACCCCGACCTTATCTGCGCTGCCATCGATGCCCGCGATGGCCTGGTGGCAATCGCTGGTTGGCAGCAGACAGTAAACGTCGAAGCCAGCCAACTGGCTGCTGAGTTGGCAAGCCTGGGCATCCGTCACTTTTTGTATACCGACATCAATCGGGACGGCCTACAGACGGGTATCGATGTGTCTGCGTATCGCCAGCTGTCCCAAACCATCGGAGTCCCAGTTATCGTCTCTGGCGGAATAGCCAGCCTGGCCGACATCCAAGCAGTCAGCTCTATAGCTCCGTACGTGGAGGCAGTCATCGTTGGCCGTGCCCTCTATGAACGAAACTTCACAATCCCCGAAGCACTAGCTGTCTTGACCAGCGAAGCAGTACCAGGTGACAGAACCGTCCCCCTGTAACCCCTGTCACCTGGTACTGTCTGCGAATGTAACAATGACTATTGAGGAGAACCAATGAGTAATCTGACCCGTCTACCATATCGTCGCGTCATACCCTGTCTGGATTTCAAGGACGGCCGGGTGGTCAAAGGAGTGCAGTTCGTCGAACTGAAGGATGCCGGCGACCCCGTCGAGTTAGCTAAAGTCTATGTGCGGGAGGGAGCCGATGTCTTGGCCTTTTTAGATATCGCAGCTACCCTTGAGAGCCGACCCACAGTCATTCAGATGGCTCAGGCTCTAAGCGAGCAATGCCCGATTCCTTTCGTGGTCGGTGGCGGCATGACTTCTGTCGCCGATATCCGCCAGGTTCTGGCAGCTGGAGCCAACAAGGTCTCCATAAACTCAGCAGCAATCAGAAATCCCCAACTAATTAATGATGCGGTAGCGGCTTTCTCCCCAGAAAACATCATCGTTGCCATCGATGTCAAACGCCGTCCGGGTAATCAGGACCGTTGGACCTGCGTGATAAACGGCGGACATGTCGATAGCGGTGTCGATGCCTTGGAATGGGCAGAAGAAGTCGCGCGTCGGGGAGCGGGCGAGATTCTCTTGACCTCGATGGACTCTGATGGCGCTCGCGACGGCTACGACCTGGCTGTGACCCGAGCCGTGGCGCGGCGGGTGGATATTCCGGTGGTGGCTTCTGGCGGGGTAGGCAAGCTGGAGCACTTCGCTGCAGGAATTATTGAAGGGGAGGCGGACGCAGTGTTGGCAGCCAGTGTCTTTCACTTTGGCACCTTCTCGATTCAAGAAGTCAAGGAATACCTGGCTAGCCAGGGCATTCCAGTCAGGATGGAATAAAGCATGAACGAGCAGCAAGCCAAGACGCAAGAAGTCAGCGCTGAGGACGCCTGGGAGCAAAACGCCAGCGCAGAGGACGCCTGGGAGCAAGGCGCACAGGAGCAAGACGCACAGAAGCATAACGCCAGCAACCAAGTTATCAACGCGCAAGCAGCCAGCACACCGAAAGCAAGTGCGCTACACGTCAGCTCGCAACATGCTAGTCAGCCAGACCCATCAAGCAGCGCATGGGTTGCCAAGCTAGGCTTTGATGAGCAAGGTCTGATTCCGGCAATCGTCCAGCAGTATGACAGTGGCGAGGTTTTGATGATGGCCTGGATGAATGCTGAGTCGCTTCTAAAAACCTGTCAGACCTGCGAGACCTGGTTTTGGTCACGCTCCCGCCTAACACTCTGGCACAAAGGAGCGACCAGCGGAAACATCCAGAAGGTGAGAGCTATCTACTCGGACTGCGATGCCGACTGTCTGCTGCTTCTGGTGGACAGCCCAGGGCCAGCCTGTCACACGGGGGCCCGCAGCTGCTTTTTTACTGAGGAGGTTTGATAATGGGTGAGCGTACTGCCAATGTCCAAGCAGCCGACTTAGCTCAGACTCTCGAGCAGCTGCAAACCGTCATTGAAGGCCGCTGGTCAGCTGACCCGGAGAGCTCATATACCGCACGGCTGTTGAACGGCCCGGTTGATTACATGATAAAGAAGCTTGCCGAAGAAGCTGTCGAACTG
>JAIRQI010000098.1 GCA_031256575.1 Coriobacteriales bacterium | reverse complement strand
TTCTTAGTTTTCTCCCACAGAGAGATTTTAGCTTCTATACCTTTACTCTTCTTGCGGCCTGTCCAGATGCCGATTATCTCTCCTTGTTGCAGCACGGCTCCGGGGCTGGTAACTGTTCGCCAGACTTGCTGATTGTGAGATTGGTCAGCTAGCAAAGCCAGTCGGTCACGACAGTCGAGATAGGGGTCATGGCCGCCCAGCAGCAATAACTCGCGGGTGAATGAAGGTTCGGAGAACAATTGGTCTTTATCCACAGAGAGAATATAGGCTTTCTTGTCGAGCGACTTGACTGGTTCGATTTCGTCTGCGACTGTTTGCCAGAGGCGCCTGCCTTGCTGGCCAGAGCAACCCAACCAGCTGACCAGCATGCCGACTGTGGCTGGCCCATAACAGTGTAAAAACTTGCGTACCAGTTGCTTTTCAGTCTCGGCATCTGCTACTAAAGCCTGACCTACCCAGTTTTTGTAGGACGTAAAGGTCGGGCTGATGCCTTGGCGGTCGGCAAAGACCACCAAGCCCAGAAAAGCGCAAGGCCGTAACATGAAAGACACGACCGAATCGCCGACGATCTGGCTCTCGGAGTAGCCATACATGGAAGGCTCATTCCATAGATTTTGCAGGGCTGGCGGCAATAGCGGCTGCATCCATTTGGCGATGGTGCGGTCTAGTTGGCTTTTACTGGTGACTGTCAGATTGTCTAGCTGGGGTATCACTTGCAGCATCAACGTAAAGAGCGTATCGAACTCGGTTTGCAGAAAATCCAGGGCCAGCTTGATACCCTTGGTATAAATCCAGGATTCACCCGGTTTCGCAACCAGCGCCGAGAGAAAAGCACCACTATCAGTAACTGGGAAAATCGCCGGAGCTCCGCGCAAGCTCCAGGCTTGGACTAATGACTTCTTGGTGTTCAAGAGGCTTTCGATATCGCTTAAGGTCAGACTGGGTACCCGGACATGCATAGCAGTTTCCCATGAGCCAGGTGGAGAATTGATTATCCCTGAGGCTCCAGCAATCTCTTCGACATCAGCGGCAGAATAAATAGCATCCAGGTGATGAGAGCGTAGCCTGAAGCTCCTAATCTGCTGGACGCTGACTTCTTGCAGGTCCTGTCTCACAAACCTCTCCAATACAGCCAGCCGAACCATCGCATCAGACAACCCAGACTACCCAGAAGCCGAAATGCTAGCTCAACTGACAGGTCTTAGCATGCAGCTTGATTTTCTTGATGGCCCAGTCGTAATGGCTGGCTGTGGATGAGACACAGTAGCTACCTAGCGAGCTGGTGCCAGTCCAGGTGAAATGCTTTTTTTCGAATAGTTCCTCGTCAGTGAAGCCAGCAATCATAACCATGACCTTCTGATGACTGTCTTGAAGCATGGTTAGAGAATCGTTATATGAGGTATTTTGGTGTTTTTGCCAGAAACCTACATTCATATCGGCGTAGGTTTTCCAGGTGTAGGGAGCAGGTAAGAAGGGTGCGCTGTTGCCACTGGTATTGCTGGCTACCCAGTCCAAGAGCAGCTGGTGCCATTCGTAAAGATGCACCAGTACGTCTCGCAGGTTCAGGTCGCGATGCCAGTGAGCTTCTTTCAGCTTGGCACCAGCTCCGAAATCGAAGGACGCTGCCCGTACTGCATCGGGCAGAGAATCAATTAGCTGCCACATCTTGTTCCATTGGCTATCTGCAGCGGCTATCAGTTCGGACTTTGTTTGCGGTCGGGGCATCGTTACTCTCCTGAGGCATCGGCTAATAGAAACTCGTTCAGTATATCTACTTGAACAGCAGCTACGTACTTATCCGCAAAAGCTTGAATCTCTTCAGTCGTCGGCAAGTCGATGGGTAGATTACCGATGGCTTTGCTAATCAAGATTATTTTCTGAGCGGCTTGCACGTAGTCGATCATACTGAAGCCAATCAAGCTGGCTAAGCTGGCATCGATGGCAGTTATCAGGTTGTTCGTCACGAACTCGTCCGACTTTTCTATCGTAAGCAGCTGCATGCCGTTCTCGAGTAAGACTGACTGGTGGATTTGTTGGGCTGTCATCACCGGGCCTTCATGGGTGAAGGAGATGAAGAACTCCCTGAAAGCCTGATTATCACTGAGCAGTTTGTAGTGCAAGGTCCACCAGAGTATCTGGCGGTAGTACTCTGCGTTTTGCTGATAGGGTGGGGGAAGCTCGCTGATTATCTGATCACATTTCAACTGGAGGCCTCTGATGTAGTTCCACCAGGTGGTGGAAGCGATGTCGGCTTTGTTGTTGAAGTGGCTGAGAATGCTGACGTGTGAGATACCTACCTCTTCACCGATAGCTCGCATTGTTGTTTTCGCATAACCATTCTTGAAGAACAGTCGGGCTGCTGCTTGGGTGATTCTGGTTTTGGTATCCATTAAACCTACTCTTTCTTACGCTAGTTTGTAATAGAATATCATCATCATAACATGTTAGGAAACATGTTAGGTAGTATCGAGGAGGCAAACAAGCAGGGTTGTCTATAAATGTGAACGCACCACCCCTTGTTGCGTCCATGAAAAAAACCAACCGACATACTTAAAACCGGATTAAGAGGCCTCGTGCTTCCTTTCTGGTTGTTTCTATCAGCTCAAAGGGAGGGTTTATCTTCAGTAAACTGCACCGAGACCTGGAAGATATCGTTATCGATACTCAAGCTACACATCAATCTATTGGTGGTTGTCAGGTAGCTGTCCACGACATCTGGTGGTATATGGTAGAGGCCAAGCCAGCTGCGCAGGTAGAAAGAGACCAATTCTTCTTCGCGCAGTCGCTCGATAATATTATGGACGTAGGCGGTAAACCAGCAACGTACTGAGAGCTCCACACCCTGAATCATCAGCAACTCACGGGTGCTCAGGTCAACGCTGGAGAGGTCGAGGATGGCATCGAAGAACTCGGCTTTCAAGTCGATGCTGCAAACCGTGAGCAATCCGGCGGCAAAGCGGCGAATCTGCGGCTCTTGGAATAGCAGACGCCAAAACAGGCATTCCTGCAGAAAGAAACGGTCTATGGTTTGTGCGGCAGGGTAGAGGTTCCGAATGCAGTCGTCGATGGCTTTCAGCATGCCCTGGTAGATGTCGTAGCCTAGGTGGGGCTTGTCATCGAAGTGGTGATAGAAGCTGCCTTTGTTAGTCTGGGAGTACTCGATTATCTCCGCCACGGTGGTCTCGCTATAACCGTTTTGGTAGAAGAGCTCAGACGCGGCATTCTGGATGCGTTTTTTCGTGTCGGATTTGGACATGTCCTGCTCCTTAGTAAAAACCGTTGTGCAACCTGCCTAGATATTTGCATCCCATTACTTGCATATTGACATGGAGACAGCAATGGTTACAATAGACTGCGGTATAGACCAAAGTTTAATTCTATCTAAGGAGTATAGCATATGACGATGAGTATCGACGAGGCCCTCCAGATTGCCAAGGATGCTGGCTTTGAAGTCGTGGCGCCGATGGATCCGCAGAAGCTAACCTTTATGCAGGATGTCCGGGATATGTGTGAAAAGAATACCTGCCGGCAGTGGGGCAAAAAATGGACCTGTCCGCCAGCTTGTGGCACCTTAGAAGAGTTGGAGCAACGCCTGCTGCGCTACCAGGAAGGCGTGTTATTCCAGACCATCGCTCATATGGACGGTGCCTTCGACTATTCCGGGCTCGAAGAGGCTGGCAAGACCTTGGGTGCTGCTACCACTAAACTACTGGACGTATTGGTGGCCCGAGACGAGGACATCTGGCCCTTCGGCAACGATGGCTGTTTCAATTGCGCAGAATGTACTTATCCAGACGAACCCTGCCGTTTTCCGGAGCGGGCTTATCCCTCTATGGAAGCTTGCGGGTTGATGGTTATGTATGTCTGTCGGGATAACGATGTTCCTTATTACTACGGAGAAGGAACAGTTGCTTTTACCGGTGGTTTTCTTTTCAACCCCAAGCCGGAGTAGATAAAAAGCAGTCCGAACTGTGTTTGGATTTTCATCGACCTGGGAGAACCTGACTAGTTCTTCCAGGTCTTCTAATATCCTGGCGGTGCCCCCACCAAGCCTCCCACTAAGGGCTAATCAGCAGCGTATTGACTATCAAACCAGAACAGACTACCATGGTAAGTACCATGGTAGGAAGCACCAGGAGCTTGCTGACCCATGGTGTCAACGGAGGCGTTAAAGTAGACATGAAGCAGGCTGTTTGAAGCTAGCGTACTTGGTAGAAGGTGAGCTTCAACTGCGCTGCGAGACTGAATGGGAAGGAGTGTTCAATGGGTTCATATCGCGAAGAGTTTTTCAGGATGCTGGATGGCAAGACACCAAGCAGTGACATCCCGTACTACGGGATGGCTATCATGCCAGGACAAAAAGTCTACGGCGAGGGGCCAGTGATGGTTATGCCATCAACGGTCAGATTCATGGCTTTGGACGACTCAGGCAAGAACGCTTGGGGAGTTCCCTACAAAATCGATGCCTATGGTACCGGCTTCATGCCAGCTCCGGGCGAGTTCATGCTGACCGATATCACCAAGTGGAAAGACATCGTAAAGGCTCCCTACAACTACGATTTGGACTGGGCGACGGCGGCCGAGCAAGACTTAGCCAATCTCAAGTGGGACAAAGAGACCCAGGTCACCTCAATCTTTGGAGCTGGCGGCGGCTACTTCTTGTCGATGTCCGGATTCATGGGCTTTGAAGGTACGATGCTCGCTATGTACGACGAGCCAGACGCTTTTCACGAGCTGCTAGACTATCTCTGCGACTACGACATCTATATGCTAGAGCACCTGCTGAAGTATTACCCCGATGTCGATGTCTGGGGCATGGGCGACGACAACGCCACTGAAATCAACCCCTTCTTCTCCTATGAGATGTTCAAAGAGTTCTACTATCCCCGCTACAAGAGGGTAGCCGACCTGCTGATGGAGAATGGCAAAATCATCAGCTACCACAACTGCGGCCGTTGCGAAGACTTCATGGATGACTTTGTGGACATGGGTGTGCGGGTCTGGAACTGCGCTACCGAGATGAACGACTTGATGGCCTTTAAAGCTCGCACTAACAACAGTGTTATCTTGGAGTTCGCTCCTCGGCTGGCAGTCGGTGATCCGGAGGAGAAGGTCCGCGCCAAGGTTCGCGCTTGGATTGATGAATATGCTCCAGGCGGCGCTTTTGTCTGGCTGGTCAACTCCTTGACGTCCAACGTCGAAGCCGGTGCCAATCTGATGGATTGGATCTCCGACGAAGTCGCAACACATGGCAAAGGTTTCTATCTGTAAGCGAACAAGGTTTTCAGTGAAGCAGTCTATATGACTGTTTGCTAGGATATGTGGGGTGCTCATTTGTGGCACCCCACAACCTTTGAAGGAGCAACAGGATGGAAGCACCTGCAAAAAAGCGCCAGGTTCGGGCTTGGCAGCGGTATTTCTACTACTTCATAATCGGCGCCATCATGGGTCAGGTCTATGAGATTTTACTGGACAACCTCTGGTACCACCATCCCTGGCATTGGCAAGGCCCCCTGCATGGCCCCTGGTTGATAATTTACGGTGTCGGTGGCGTTGTTTTGCTGATGCTGCTAGAACGTCTGCTGGACAAGCCAATCAAGGTCGGCAAGCTGAACCTGATGCCTCTTGTCATTGCCATACTAATCTTCTTAATAGCCGGAGTGGTCGAATATGCCGGGCATTGGCTGCTGGACACCTTCTTTGACTTTCGCCCCTGGGACTATAGCGCCAAGCCATTCAACATCAACGGACGCGTCTGCCTTGAAGACACCTTGCGTTTTGTGGTGCTAGGCATGGCCGGACTCTATCTTGTGCGACCACCTTTGGAGAAGTTCTTAGACCGCATCTCCAAGCGAGCAAACCTGATTCTCTGCACTATCGTTGTCGGTGCTTTTACGCTGGACGTGGTGGTTTCTCTAGGCATCATGCTTTTAACATGAGGAGAAAATCATCGCCGAGCTCGATTAAGCGAACTCGGCGATGGTTTATGGTTTTAGAAAAGTGACAGAGCTTCTGATAGGCTCGCACAACCAGCGCAGCCTAACTCTGTTGAACCGATACTGCTAAAACGCCTGTCGAACTAGTACAGTTGAAGCTTCTGTTGACCTAGTACTGCTCAATCTCCTGAGCTTGCTTCGAGTTCAGCCAGCCAGAAGGAATCGGTGAGTCGCCATGGCATTGCGAGCAGTAGTTCACTGAGGCGCGATGAGCCTTGTGGCATTCTCCACAACTTATTTCACCGTGTGCAGGCTGGTGAGGATTGCGAGCGTAGCTCTCGGTGGCCTCAATCAGATCGTCGCGGGTCTCGATAGCAGTTCCGTCTTGCGTGACATGGTGGCAACCGTCATTTAGGCAGAACTCGTCTTCGGTCAATCCGCGGGCGCTGGTCAGGTCGGTCAGGCTGCGCTCTGACAGCGGGAAGTAGTAGTCTCCGGTGACCCAAGACAGGCCTTCGGAGAGTTGCTCGCCGATTGTCGGGACATGGCAATCCAGACAGGTCTCATCAGCCTCCCGATGGGTGACGGCCAGCATCGCAGACCCGTCTTTGACCTCATTACCCCATTTATCGACTGTAGCTTGACCTACCTCGGAATCATATGTGGCGTTGTAATCGTCCATCGGGGTATGGCAGATTGCATTGCAGAAGCTCGGTTGGCCATGCCAAATCCAGAAACCTCCTCCAGCCACACCCAACACGACCAAAATCACCGCAATAATGATGATTCCGCGTTTTCCTTTCTTTTTGGGTACGACAACCTCCTGTGTGTCTCTGGTCAGGTCTGTCTGACTAAAGTCGGTGTCCGGGCTATCGACCTTGACATCTTCTTCCATGCTACCCCTTTCTTTATGACCAACACACTGCTCATTTTCTTGTTCTACTACTATAGATGATTGGAGCATTAGATTATTACCTCCCAAAGCGATAATTAACAATCGCCTTTGGCAGACTTGTGTCAGAGGAAATATGAAAACGTATAGTAAACCGCGAACAGTATTGTAATTGTGTAATATATACAAATGAGTATTAGTTATGCAGGAGAATATCCAGTACTGCTAAATACGTCGGGAATTGTTGAAAATCACAGTGGACAAGTTCTCTATCTGTGTGTAATATATCTACTGGCCACGAGAGTGGCTTTTCATATCCTTTGAGTTTCGTCACGGTCTACTTACTTAGACACCATGTGATGACAGTTTAAATGTAGCCCAAACCTAAACGCTGTCAAACGAAGAAGAGGAAGACTTTGTTTTTTGGTGTGTGGAGAGGGTATTGTGAGCGAGAAAAAGAGTTTGAGTAAACAGTTACTGAACAAGGTAACTTCGGTTTTGCTAGCTAGTGTGTTGCTGCTGTTAGGAACAGCAGCTTTTGCTGATTTCGTACCACCGGAATCCCGGATTCTCGGTGTCGGGCGAATTCAGAGCGAACCAATTACCAATCCTACAACCCCGAGCGAGCGCTTGGTGATGCCGACCCAAGAAGAAGGCGTGACCACAGTCAGTTCTTCTGATTTGGTCACTCCAATCGACCGGGAAGTGAAGGTTGAAGAGCCAGCACCTCAAGTGATAGCACCTGTCCAACAAGCAGCAGGAAACACTACGGGTGGCTCAACGAGCAGCAACGAACCCAGCGGCTGGTACAGTGGCCGAGCCTCGGCTTATGGCCTGTATGATGGTTTACTGGGCAGTGGTACTGCGACTGGTGACAAAGTCTACGAGGACAGCATGGGTGTTGCCGTACCAGTTGGCTGGTATTATCTGTTAGGCCGCCATGTCGAGATTGAGTATAAGGGTATCGTTGTTGTTGCTCTGATTAATGACACAGGCCCCTTCGCATATCTAGGTCGTGTACTCGATTTGCAACCGGGCGTCTTTAAGGCTTTCGGCTTCGATTCTGAGGACGCATGGGGAGTACGCACTGTCAACTATCGCATTCTCGACTAGACTGGCAGGTCCTCAGGCTGGTTTATCCAGCTGGAGGCTTGGTTTGACAGCAGCACTCCAGATTATTTCGATGAATTCACGGACGGCTCAACGCGCCGTCCGTTTTCTCATTGTCGAGGCCTTTATCAAGGTCAGCGACCCTGCCTTACGGCTCAATGACACACAGGCAGCGGTGGTATTAGCTGAACACCCGACACTGGCTGAGCATGCTTGCCGCCAACAAGGTTTTGGCCGGTTTGCCGACAAGCTTGAGCAAGCCAGTCTACCACACCTGGTCGAGCACCTGGCTATCGACCTGCTAGCCAAAGACTATCAAGGGGCCATTGCCGGTACAACTACCTGGAACAACCATGCCCAGCAGACCATGCTGGTACGCTTGCGCATACCGCTTGCTGAAAGCGAGTCGAAAAGGCAAGACGAAGAAAACCTGCTTGCAGAGAGGCGAGCTGGGGATGGCTTGCTTGCAGAGAGGCGAATACGAGCGGAGCAAGCAATCCAGCAAGCAATAACAGAGGTCAATGAACTCTTTAAATAATCATTGCCTGATTAACTCTTGAAGACCGCACTTGAGACTTAGCAAGGCACCTGAGATTCCAGCAGTTTGCTCTGCAACGAATAAACCCAGAACGAAACGGTGACTCACGAACGAACCCAGACCGAACCCGCAACTCGCGACCCGCAACTCGCGAGCTGCGACCCAATACTCGCAAGCAGCAGCCGAATGTCAATCTGGGGCAGATTATGTTAGTATCTTGCGATACGATTTCGGAGCTTTAGGAGGTGGATCATGACGGGTACAGGACTTGTTCAGTTCGATGATTGGGTGGATCTGTATGCTGCCCGCGTTGAGACGATGCGCTCCAGCGCCGTTCGGGACCTGTTTGCTGCGGCTTCTCGCTCCGACATCATCTCACTCTCTGGAGGTATGCCGGACATCCGCAAACTGAATATGCAGGAAGTAGCGGCAGTTGCCGCTGAAGCTATTCTTGAAGAGGGTGTAGCCGGGCTACAGTATGGGGACACTCAAGGTCGGACGCAGACCAAAGAGCTTATCTGCTCATTGATGACCGACCTGAGCATAAATATCACTCCCGATGACCTGACCATCACTACCGGTGCCCAGCAGGCGCTGGATCTGCTAGCGAAGACCTTCATCAATCCCGGTGATTTGATTATCACTGAAGGGCCCACCTACCTGGGAGCCCTGCAGGCTTTCTCTGCCTATCAGCCAGAGGTTTTGGTTATCGACATGGACCAGGATGGTCTACGCACAGACATCCTGGCAGCCGAGCTGGCCAAGCTGGGCAAACGCCAAGCAAAATACCTCTACACCATTCCGGATTTCAATAATCCGGCCGGTGTTACGATGAGCCTAGAGCGGCGCCACGAACTGCTCAGACTGTCTCATGAGTATGGCTTCGTGATTATCGAAGACGACCCGTACGGCCGCCTACGGTTTGAAGGCGAGACCTTGCCACGTCTGCGCGAACTAGATGACCAGGTGGTCTACCTGGGAACTGTCTCCAAGATGTTCGCTCCCGGGTTACGCACCGGCTGGGTAATCGCCCCGCTGCCCATCCGCCAGAAAATCAACCTGGTAAAACAGGGAACCGACCTCTGCGGCTCAGCGCTCTGCCAGGTCATCGTCGAGCACTATTTCAACAACACCGACTGGCGCACTACCCTGAACAGCATGATTGAGAAATACCGCGAACGCCGCGATGCCATGCTCGCTGCCTTGGCCGAGTTCTTTCCGGCTGAGGCCTCTTGGACACATCCGGCTGGAGGTTTCTTCGTTTGGGTCACTTTGCCCGAATACCTGGACACCGCTCAGCTATTAAATGTGGCTCTGGAGAAGGGCGTGACCTTTGTTCCCGGAGACGGTTGTTATCCCGCTAGTAGCGGCAAGGGCAAGAACACCATGCGTATCGCTTTCTGCTATGAAGAAGCAGAAGCCATCCGGGAAGCTATCCAGCGTCTGGCTATGGTCATCGAGGAGAGAATGGAACTCTACAGGGCCTTTGAGTCTGCTGCTGCCCTTTAGTCAGTCTGTCGGTATAAGCACACTGCAGCTTGGAGCTTAGCCAGACGGTAAGCAGATGGCCAACAGAGCAAGTAAGACTTGAGCTAGCGATTTACATGAAACGGATGCAGTTCTGGTAGTTAACAGAGTAGGCATTCTCTAGATTAGGGTAGAGCAGGTTTCTTCTCCAAACGATTTTTAGAAAGTGGAGGGATTGATGTACAAAGTAGCAGTTCTCATGGGCGGAAGCTCTTTTGAGCGTGACTTCTCGCTGAAGAGCGGGCGCAATGTGTTGCGGGCCTTGGAATCTAAAGGCCACACTGTTCTACCCTTAGACACCGGCGCTACACTGGTCGAGACTTTGCGCCGCGAACAGCCCGATGTGGCCTTCATTGCCTTGCATGGTGGTTATGGTGAGGACGGGACAATTCAGTCGGTGTTGGAGTTCTTAAACATCCCCTTCGTCGGTTCAAGCTCCAGCGTCTGTCGTATGACTTGGGATAAAAGCCTGCTACCGGCAGTGGTCAAGACCTATCGGCGCGCCAGTGGTGAACCCAAGGCAGCACACTGGCCTTATGGGATTTGCCTGTCAGCCGCTGCTTTTAAGAACCTTGGGGTAGCAGGAGCACTAGATTTGTTGACCGAGCGGATGCCCAGCGGTTTTCCTTATGCGGTGCTGCCGGCTTCCGGTGGCTCAGCCATGGGCATCTCCAAAGTAAATAAACCCTCTGAACTGGCCCCGGCTTTGCTGGAAGCCCTGTCCTTTGATGACAAGGTAATCATCGAGGAGTGGATTAGTGGTGTGGAGATAGCCATCAGCGTGGTCGGTAGCGGTGACGATGCCTATATACTGCCCCCGATTGAGATTGAGTCACGCACTGACTTCTTTAATACCGAAGCCCGCCTGGACCCGGATTTCGTTAATTATTACGTTCCAGTGCGGGCGGCATCATTGTTGGCAGGCGATGATTTAGCGGCGGTCGAAGAGATACGCCAACAAATCGAGAAATCGGCTCTGGAGGTGCATCGGGCCTTTGGTTGTCGAGACCTCTCCCGGGTCGACATGATTTGGGATGCCGCCCAGCAGATGCCGCGCGTCCTAGAGATTAATGCTGCTCCGGGAATGTCGGAGTTCTCGCTATTCCCAACTGCCGCCAATGCCTCAGGGGTCGGTTTTGCCGAGCTGCTTGACCAACTGCTACAGATTGCCTACGAACGGGGATAAAGGCAAAGCACGTGCCCGCGAGCGCTAGTACGCAGCCGCGCTCTTCTCCACATAAAAACGTGCCACAAGCTGGGTGAATGCTTGTGGCACGTTGGTTTTTGCGCAAAGACCAGGCAGCCTTACCTAGACATCACCGAGGTCTTCGAATTGCGAGTAGTAGAGCGTGGCGTAGGCCTTGTCCAGAGCCAGCAGCTCGTCATGGGTGCCCTGCTCCACGATGTCGCCGTTTTCCATGACCAGAATCAGGTCGGCGTTGCGGATGGTCGAGAGGCGGTGGGCGATGATGAAGTTGGTGCGGCCGGCCATCAGGTTGTCCATGGCTTTCTGTATCTGAATCTCGGTGCGCGTGTCAATCGAGGACGTGGCCTCATCGAGAATCAGGATTTTCGGGTCATGCAGGACGGCCCGGGCAATGGTCAGCAGCTGTTTTTGGCCTTGCGAAACGTTGGAGGCCTCTTCGTTCAGCTCCATCTGGTAACCGTTCGGTAGGGTGCGGATGAAGTGGTCGGCCTGGGCGATGCGGGCCGCCTCGCGCACTTCTTCGTCGGTGGCATCCAGCTTGCCGTAGCGGATGTTGTCGGCAATCGTTCCGTTGAACAACCAGGTATCTTGCAAGACCATGCCCATCATCGACCGTAGGTCGTCACGCTTAAAGTCGCGAATGTCGTAGCCGCCGATTTGGATGCTGCCTGAATCGACATCGTAGAAGCGCTCCAGCAGCTTGACGATGGTGGTCTTGCCGGCGCCGGTATGCCCGACGATAGCAATCTTGTGTCCCGGACTGACTTCTGCGGAGAAGTCCTTGATTACTGGAATCTCTGGGTAATAGCCGAAACGCACACGGTCAAACAAAACCGATGGCTCGATTTGCTTGGTATCGACTGCGTCTGCATCCAAGACCTCGGCAACCAGCTCGTCTTGACCGAGGAAGGTGAAGATGCGCTCGGCACCAGCCATCGTCTGCTGCAAGAGCGAAGAAATCTGGGAGATTTGGGTAATCGGCTGCTGGAAGCTGCGCTGATACTGAATAAAGGCCTGAATATCACCGATGGTGATGGCCCGTTGAATAGCCAGCCAGGCACCGACGATGCAGACCACAACATAGCCCAGGTTGCCGATAACACCCATAATCGGCATCATCAAACCACTGATGAAGTTGGCTTTCCAAGCTGAAGTGTAGAGGTTGTTGTTGCTGACCTCATACTCATCGGTCACTGTCTTCTCACGGTTGAAGGCCTTGACAATGGTAAAGGCTCCGTAATTCTCCTCAACCAGACCATTGACTTCACCTAGGTAAAGCTGCTGGTTGATGAAGTGTTTTTGCGAACGAGAGACGATGAAAGCAACCAGTCCGCCCGAAATCGGCAGGCTGACCAAAGCAATCAGAGTCATCAGCCAGCTGATTGAGAGCATCATCACCAGAGTACCGATTAAGGTGGTCAGCATGGTGATAATCTGGGTCACCGACTGTGAGAGGTTGTGCTGGATAGCGTCAACATCATTGGTGATATGGCTCATCACGTCACCGGTTGAGACCTTGTCAAAGTAATTCAAGGGCAGCCGGGCGATTTTCTCGTCGATGTCCCGCCGCAGCTTGTAACAGACCCGGTTGGAGACCTGGGTCATGATGAAGTTCTGCACGACCTGAAAGACTGCGCTAATCAGGTAAAGGGTCAGCAGGAACAGCAAGATGTTGGCAATCACCGAGAAATTGGGTCCGCTGCCGGTGCCTGAGAGCTGGCCCATCACACCTTCGAACAGCTCGGTTGTAGCGTTGCCCAAAATCTTCGGCCCCACAATACCAAATACTGTGGAGATAACCGCGAATACCATCACGACAACGATTGCTATCTTGTAGCTACCCAGGTAACGCATAAGTTTGTAGAAGGAACCTTTGAAGTCCTTGGCTTTCTCGACAGGCATGCCGGGAGGGCCACCGCCGGGGCCGCCTCCACGACGACGGAAGTTGCGTTGGGAAGAGGTCGGCCGGGCTGGCGCCGGTATGTTGCTTGGTCCTGAGCCACCGGGTGCGGGGCCGCCGGGGCCGGGGCCGCCTGGGCCGCCGGGACCACCAGGGCCGCCGGGGCCAGAGCCGCCGGGTCCACCGGGACCACCCGGGCCACCGGGTCCAGGACCGCCTGGGCCGCCGGGGCCAGGACCGCCGGAGCCGGGGCCAGGACCGCCGGGTCCACCGGGTCCGCCAGCACCTGGGCCACCAGGTCCACCTGGGCCGGGGCCGCCAGGGCCACCAGGTCCACCAGGACCACCGGGTCCGCCAGGACCGGGTCCGCCAGGACCACCGAAGCCACCGGGAGGTCCACCAAAGCCGCCGAAACCACCGGGAGCACCACTAATGACGGGGCCTTTCGGGTCTGGTCCACCTGGACCAGGGATATCTGTTCTTCTAGCTTTCTGTACGGCCTTCCCTCGAGTTCCGGGAACTACCGGCCCACCGGCGCTCGGAGGCGCACCCGGCCCACCAGCATCCGGCCCACCGAGGCTAGGAGCACCCGGCTCACCAGTTCCCGGTTCGCCCGGTTGCTTATCAAAACCATCAGTCATTGAGCTTTGCATCTCTTCATCTATTCCATCACGCTTGGTTGGCTCAGTCATCACTGACCACCTCCTTCGGTCAGCGAGGCTGGCCTGGCGGTTTCTGCCACTTCAGCCAACTGAGACGAGGCAATCTCGTAATACTCTGGACAATTAACCAGCAACTCATCATGGCTGCCACTGTTGATAATCCGTCCTTCATCGACGACATGAATGACATCAGCCTCCATGATGGTGCCAATGCGTTGTGAGATGACCAGCAGGGTCGCGTCGGTCGTGTACTCTTTCAAGGCTCGACGCAAAGCCACATCAGTCGAGAAATCCAAAGCTGAGAAGGAGTCGTCGAAGAGGTAGATATCCGGTTGAATGGCCAAGGCGCGAGCGATAGCCAAACGTTGTTTTTGGCCACCGGAGACATTGGCGCCGCTTTGAGCCACCGGGAAGTAGAAACCTTCGTCCTTCTCCCCAATGAAATCAATAGCTTGGGCAACCGTCGAGATGTCAATCAGGTCGTCATAACTCAGGTCACGGTCTTGGACGCCGTAGCTGATGTTGGTCGCGATGTTTCCGCTCATCAGGGTGCTGAGCTGCGGAACGTAGCCGATGTGGCTGCGCAGCTCGCTCTGGGTCAGGTCGCGGACATCGACGCCATTGACACTGATGGAGCCGGTGGAGACATCATAGAATCGCGGAATCAGGTTCATAATCGAGGACTTTCCCGAACCGGTGGGGCCGATGAAGGCAATCATCTGGCCCGGTTGGGCGGCGAAATTGATATCTTGCAGAGCGTCTTCTTCGGCGCCTTCGTAGCGGAAGCTGACGTCGTTAAACTCGACCATTCCGCGCATGCCGGGGGCAATCTTCAAAGGCTCAGCCGGGTCGACAATCGAAGGCTGGGTCTCTAAGACCTCGGCGATACGGGTTGCTGAGACCTGGGCGCGCGGCAGCATCATGAACATCATCGAGAACATCATGAAGCTCATCATGACCTGCATGATGTACTGCATGTAGGCCATCATGTCGCCGACCTGCATCTGCGCAGCTGCAACCTGATGTCCGCCGACCCAGATAATCAGGATGGACATACCGTTCATGATGATTGTCAAGAACGGCCCCATCAAGGTCATGATTCGTCCGATGAAGATATGGGTGTTGGTCAAATCGAGGTTGGCCTCATCAAAGCGTTGGCGCTCGACATCGTCGCGGTTAAACGCCCGAATAACCATCAGGCCGGTCAACTTCTCCCGAGCCACCAGGTTCAAGCGGTCGGTCAGCCTCTGCACCAACCTGAAGCGAGGGGTGACGATAGACATCTGTAATGTGACTCCACCCAACATCACCACAGCCGCCAACACGACAATCCAGCTCATCGAGACCGATTTGTTGATTGCCATGATGGCTCCGCCGATACCCATAATCGGGGCATAGCAGACCATGCGAATACCCATGGAGATAATCATCTGCATCATCATGACGTCATTAGTGGAGCGGGTAATTAAAGAAGCTGTGGAGAAGCGGTCGAACTCGGCGTGCGAGAAACTGGCTACTTTACTGAACATCGCGGAGCGGATGGCTCGCGCGACACCGGCTCCGACTTTGGCCGAGATGTAACCGACCAAAATGGTCGCCAAACCAGTGATAGTGGTTACGGCGAGCATAATCAGGCCAATGCGCAAAATATACGACATCTCGATGCCGGTCATGTCAGCACCCAGCTCACGATAGAAGGCTGATACCAGCATGGTGGCACTCTGGTTGCGCATCGAAGGCTCTAAGGATTGAGCGGTGGTTTGCGCTTCGGTCAGCCATTCAGGAGGGAGAAGTTTGATTAGCGGTAGCAACTCATACATCTGGGTGATATCGATGCTTTGGCTGTCAATCTGGGGAGCCGCCTCAGCGCTGGAGTCGCCTGAAGCGCCAGCGTCGTCGGTTGAGCTGGAGTCGCCTGAAGCGCTAGCGTCGTCGGTTGAGCTGGAGTCGCCTGAGGCGCTGGCGTCACCAGGAGCGCTGACGTCGCCTGTGCTGGTTGCAGAACCGGCGTTGGTCTCGCTGCCTGCGGCCCCCGCGCTACCTGCGCTACCTGTAGCGCTCGCGCTACCAGGTGTGCCCAATGCTCCCAAGCCTCCCGGCAGCTGGCTCTTATCCCCAAATCCACCGGACTTCAGCTGCTGGTCATAGACCTGCTCCGCCAGGGTTCCGTAAGTCATGCCTGGCGGTAGGGGAGTCTGGGCCTTCTCAAGTTCGATAGCAATCTGGTCTATTGCCTGATTGCGCATCTGACCCTCAAGCAGCGGAGTCAGGCTGCCATCTTCCACTGCTGCCTGAACGCGTTGCATCAGGTTCAGCATCGTCCAGGTGGTGGTGCCAAAGGCATCCTCCAGCTTGAGCATGGTCTCAGGCGAGACATCCTCTAACACATAGAGGTTCTGGCCTGCTGCTTCTGGCCAGCTGTTGACGTAGGGCTGTCCCTTGCTGTCCAGGTCATCAGCGCTTTTTAGAACGTAGTGCTCCGAGAAAAGGGCCTGGTCCTCTTCACTCATGAAAGCTTTGATGAAGTTGAAACCTTCTTCAGAGATGGCACGCGGAGTACCCTCTTCAATACCGCCTTGTTGGATGCCGATGTTCACGATATCGCCCATCAGATTGGGCAAGAACAGCTCACTGATGGCTTGGGTGAACAGCAGCACCATGGCCAGGATGACGGCAGCCAGATGGGGCTTGAGGTAATGCGCTAGTTTTAACAAATCGGCTCCTTATTCCGAAAAATACCTGCTTTAGGATATATTCAAGAAATACATCCAGCAGGTTATAGAAAAAGCAGAGCATTTGCTCCGTAGTGTAGAATAGTGCCAGCTATTTAATAAGGCAAGTAGTGACCCGAAAAAGTTGGGCGCTTGTCAATTTATGTCGGTACCTAAATGTAAGGATTGCACAGATGCAAATCGATTTTTCGCCACCAGATATCAGTGAAGATGACATTCAAGCAGTAAGTGAGGTTTTACGTTCAGGTTGGATAACCTCTGGGCCGCGGGTCCAGGAGTTCGAAGCCGCATTAGCCGAATGGACAAAGACACCCCGGGTAGCAGTGTTGAACTCTGCGACAGCGGCCCTACAGTGCGTTTTGGAGCTGCTGGCTATCGGTCCGGGGGATGAGGTGATTACCCCAGCCTACACTTATACGGCTTCTGCCAGTGTTATCTGCCATGTCGGTGCCTCACCGGTGCTGGTGGATGTCGCCCCCGGCCAATACCAGATGGATACCGAGAGCATTCTAGCGGCCATCACCCCGCGTACCAAAGCTGTCATCGCCGTCGACATCGGCGGAGTGATGTGTGATTACAATGCCCTTCGCAAGACGCTGTCTTCTCCACAGGCTTTTCGCCGCTTTGCGCCCCGCGTAGGCACCATGCAGGAGATATTCCAACAGATTCCGATTATCGCCGATGCCGCTCACTCCTTTGGCTCCAGCTACCTGGGGCAGCCCAGCGGAACGGTCGCTGACTTCACAGTCTTCTCATTTCACGCGGTGAAGAACCTGACCACTGCCGAAGGTGGAGCCATCACTTGGCGTAACAATCTGGTAGACGAGGCAACTTCGGCCGAGATTTACCAGCGCATCAAGCTTTACTGCCTACACGGCCAGACCAAGGATGCTTTGGCTAAGTCCGCCGATGGAGCTTGGGAGTACGATGTCGTAGCCCCGCTCTACAAATGCAACATGACCGATATCGCCGCTGCATTGGGACTCTCCCAGCTCAAACGCTATGCGCAGATGTTGGAGCGGCGGCGCCAGCTGATTAGCCTTTACACCGAGCAACTGCAGACCGATGCCGCTCAAGGCGGCTACAGTCTAGACATCTTGAGCCACGACGACGGGCACGGCTCGGTATCCAACGGGCATCTGATGATGGTGCGCCTGCTGGGCCGCGATGATGCCTTCCGGCGGCGCTTCATTGTCAAGATGGCCGAAAAAGGCGTCTCCTGCAATGTGCATTTCAAGCCCTTGCCGCTGCTTTCGGCCTATGCTGCACTGGGTTTTGACATCAGCAGCTTTCCGGAAGCCTTCAAACAGTACGAGAACCAAGTCAGCCTACCGCTTCATACCCTGCTCTCAGACCAGGATGTCCAGTATGTTTGTGATAGCTTTAAGGCAGCATATGCGGAGACCAGCGCTGGCTAAGCCTCTGAAGCACCTCCAAGGAGCCTGAATGTATCTGGCTTTCGTCAAACGAGCGCTGGACCTGCTGTTTGCGCTAATCGTCTCACCCATCGTCTTGCTGGTGCTGGCGGTTTTGGCGATTGCCATCAAGATTGAAGACCGCGGGCCGGTCATCTACCGCGCCAGCCGAATGGGACGAGCCGGCCAGCCTTTCACGATGTACAAGCTACGCAGCATGAAAGTCAACGCTCC
>JAIRQI010000021.1 GCA_031256575.1 Coriobacteriales bacterium | reverse complement strand
ATCATCGCCCCTTCTTCGTGCAGGTTGACCTCTATGGCTCCATTTGCTGGAGTGCTGGTATGCACATGGTCATGGTCGTGATCATGGTCGTGTTCTTCGCAGTCGCAATCCTCGCCATGTTGATGGTCGTGCTCGTGCTCGTGTTCGTGCTCGTGCTCTTCAGCCATCATCAAACCTCATCTCCGACGATTCCGGCCCAGATTGCTGAATCTACACCTTCACTGGCGCAGATCAAATGAACCTGGGTGTTTGGTTCTATGCTTCTGATATGCGCCTCAACCTGGTCACGCATTTCATCGTCAACTAAGTCAATCTTGTTCACCATCACAGCATCTGAGCCAACAATCTGATCGGTGATCAGGCCAGCCATCGCCCGCATCTGGCGCTCGAAGCGGTTGACATCGGCCAGGATGATAATCTTCGCAGTAGACTTCACCGCATGTTCCAGGTTCTCAGCCATCGAGCGGGGGTAGGCTACCCCTGTGGTCTCAACGATCAGCCAATCGGGATTAAACTCCTTCTGGATGTTTTGGGCAGCGGTGGTCAACTCACCGGATAGAGTACAGCAGGCGCAACCACTGAAGAGGGTGTTCACCTTCAAGCCGCTGCCGCTGATGTAGCTGTCGTCGATGCCAATCTCGCCGACTTCGTTCTCGATGATCATCACCTTGAACTCGCTATCAGATGTGGAATTCTCCACCAGATAGCGAGCCAATGACAGTAGAGTGGTGGTTTTACCTGAACCTAGAAAGCCTCCCAATATTATGATATTCATGCTGTTTGACCCTTTCGTGAATTGTATCGTCTGGTTACTTAAGTGATAACAGATTTTTCATACCCTTGCCTCGCGTGTTATCTGTGATTATCCGCCATGCGAGCGAATTTCACAATATCACACGGCTATCTCTATATTAATCAACTAAATCATAGTCTGTGTGGTTGTGGCTGCGTTGGCTCCTGTTGTCAGGGGACAAGGTATCAGGAGGTCGGGGAAGGAATGTCACACCTGCCACCTAGTGCTTTCTCTTGGCTGTATGTAAACCAATCACCATGTCCTTCTTGTATCAAACTAAAAGAGCCATTTGCTCAAGCTAACAAAAAAGCAACTGCTATTTAGAAAGTATTCAGCGACTGACGATGTGCGCCCAATGGGTGTATAATGGGATACAAAGACTTGGAGGTGTTTAATCATGACTGAAACAAGGTTAAGTGTTCGTGTAGATAACACAACAAAAAAGCAAGCCGAGGCAGTATTCACCGCGCTCGGAATGAACATGAGTACGGGCATTAATATCTATCTATCGCAAGTAGCACGTTCGAGAGCAATCCCTTTCGCTCTTGAATTAAGCGGCGACCCGATCGAGCGTCGTATGCAAGAAGCCGTAAACGCAAAGGTTTCTACTGATAAATCATCCGGCTCGCCTGTCGCACTGTACGATGACATGCAGAATCGTCCTTTCCTCGAATATCCTGACGGTAGGCGGGTTTATGATATTGATTGAATCTCCACAGATACTCGTTTTTGCAGGGCCTAACGGTTCCGGCAAGAGCACTGTTACACAGGCTTGGGATAAAGTCGGGTTGTATATCAATGCCGATGACATCAAGAAAACACGCGGTTGTTCCGACCTTGAAGCCGCGCAAGAAGCAGAACGTTTGCGTGAGTTATGTGAGTGTTGGCTTTGAGTGATGTATTTCGGCTCGTTGATAATACCGCCCAGCCGGAAATCCTGTTCATCAAAGATGAAGCAGGGCAACAAATACGCCCCAACCGATATTGGGCAGTGGAAGCAATTGAGAAGCTGATATCGTAAAGCCCTGGTCATACAAGATGCCAGGGCTTTATATGTAAACTCGGTGTACTAGTTGGTCAGGCTGTTACGAAGGCGATTGCCATTTCTACGGCTTCTTGGACTGAGAAGCTGTAACCGTCGGCTCCGACATATTCAACCGTGCTTTGCTCCACAGGCCCACCACCAATCAGTATCTGGCGACCCTGGTCGAGGCCAGCCGCCTTAATCTGGTCGACGACATCCTTCATACCCGGGAAAGCTGTCGTAAGCAGGCAGGAGAGGCCAATCACCTTGGGGTCGTATTTTATAATGGCGTCGAGGAAGGCTTGCGGTTGCACATCGACACCGAGGTCGATGACCTTAAAGCCGGATGAGGAGAAAATCGAGGCCACGATATTCTTACCGATATCATGCACGTCGCCATAGACGGTGCCGATAACGAAGGTGCCGTAGCGGGCATCGCTTTCGGCTTCGCCACCCAGGAGGTTTTGGCACTCCACGAAAATTTCAGCGGCTAGCATCAACTCGGAGATGAAGTACTCGCGGTTGGAGAACATGGTGCCGATATTAGCCATGCCCTGTTGTAGGGAGGCGATGATATCCATCCGCTCGCTACCGGCGGCGATGGCTGCCTTGACCTCGTCGTATAAGACTGCTTCGTCCAAGTCGGTCAGTGACTTGACGATTTTTTCATTTATGCTCATTTGAATGTCTCCTTTCATTTACCTGGTCGTCTAGCCAGCCACAGCAGCGTTCATGGCATCGAGGTTCTCCGGCTTAGTGTTCGGGGGTAGCGAACAGGAGCCGCTTAAGATGTAGGCATCACCCATATCCTCAATCTGCTGACGGCAGAAGGCATAGACTTCATCGGGAGTTCCCAGTGAGAGCATCGAGGGAGAGACATTGCCAGTAATGCACATGCTGTCGCCCAAAAGCTCTTTTATCTTGTAGATGTCGGTCTGGCCGTCGGAATCGTAGATGCAACGCTTCTTGGGAAAGTGGGTATAGAAGTGCAAAAAGTCGTTCCAGTTGGAGTCGTTATGGAAGAAGACGTAGAGGCCGGCTTCTAGCATCAGGTCGGCAGGCTTGTACATGGTTGGCCAGATGAACTCCTCAAAGACAGCTTCAGAGACATAGTCGCAGGTACAGCGGATAGCTGGCGCGCACATTCCGACAGTACCGGGCTTGGCATTCTTCAAGCCTTCCTTCATGTGACCGAGCTCGGTCTCCAGCATCACTTCGATGACCGCTTTCAGCTTGTCTGGAATCTCCCTGATGTCTCTGAAGAAGCCGACAGTGCCGCGACCGGAGGTCAGTTTGTCAATGACGCTCTGGTTCATGGTGCCGGCTCCCCAGTTTGGGTAGCCATAATCAGCGGTTATCTGGCCGACCTCCATGCCAATCTGACCGGCTTTCTCCAGAAGCTCTGGAGTAATGCCTAGGCGGTTGAAGATGACATCATTGGTGTACCAATCCCAACCCTTATCTAGGATTACATCGTAGTCGTCGCGGGTCATGAAGTACTTCTCGTCGAGCTGCCAGAGGTCGTTGACCCCCAGCTCACGGCCCGGAATCAGAATGTCGCACCACCAGGCCAGGCCCATGGTTGGCGGGTACATGCCAAAGCCATCGGCCATATCGATGTTCGGTAGCCGTTCGGCGATAATCGGATAGGCTTCGCGGGCAGCAGCCACCGGGTCGTTACAGAAGTCCGCGACAGTCTTCTGCGAGCCGGCATACTTCATAAAGGCGATGCTGCCATTTAATGAAAGTGGCGTACGGTCAGGTTTCTCATGCCGGACAGCCTTCATCAGGCGGTCCAGGCGCTGTTCGGCTAATGCTTTTGCATCCATTTCAAACCTCCTAAATGCTCATTATGATGTTTTGTTGTTATTGCCTCCGATTCCGATGTGCCAAGTATAAACCCATAGAATGTACAATTCTTGAGGGATAAACCCAGATACCAGTACAATCGACAAGAAGCCTAAAAAAGGCTGGTCAAGCACTTGGTTTTGCAGCAGTGTGGGTAGCGGAGCCACGCTTCGGTCTTCTCCACATAAATCTAAGTCTTTGCGACTAAGAAATCTGCTAACGGGGAAACACTTTCTCAACACAAGGATTATCGGCTTGCATTTGCGCTTGGTGATAGTATCATGCTTTTAGCACTCTATTAAAACGAGTGCTAATCTTTCGATAAGGCAATATTGTATGAAAAAGGAGGTCTTGTTAGATGAGTCTAAAACCTTTAGGCGACCGGGTTATCGTCAAGCAGGATGAAGCGGAGACCACGACCGCTTCCGGACTGGTCCTGGCGTCAACCGCTCAGGAGAAACCGGATCGCGGTACGGTCATCGCTGTCGGCGAGGGCAAGCTGGATAGCCATGGTAACCTGGTAAAACCCCAGGTCAACGTGGGTGATAGCGTGATTTACAGCAAGTATGGTGGCACGGAGGTGAAAGTCGGCGACGAAGAGCTGATCATCCTCAGGGCCGACGACGTCTATGCCGTAGTCGTCGAGTAGTCTAAACGACTGAAGAAAGGATGAAACCAGATGGCATCGAAGAAAATTCTGTTTAATGAAGACGCCCGTAGCGCTTTGGCTGCTGGTGTCAACAAACTGGCTAACGCCGTCAAAATCACATTGGGTCCCAAGGGCCGCTATGTTGCTATGGAGCGCACCTATGGTGCTCCGATTATCAGCAACGATGGTGTAACCGTAGCCAAAGAAATCGAGCTGGAGGATAAGGTCGAGAACATGGGCGCCCTGCTGGTGCGGGAAGTCGCTGTGAAGACCAATGACGCCGCCGGTGATGGTACCACTACTGCCACGCTGTTGGCCCAAGTGATGGTCAACGATGGACTGCGAAATGTTACTGCTGGTGCGAATCCGCTGGCGATTCGTCGCGGTATCGAAAAAGCCGTCGATGCGGTCGTCGCCCAGGTGCGGGCAGACGCTGTGGAGATTGTCGGCACCGAGCAGATTGCCAATGTCGGCACCATCTCAGCAGGTGACGAGCTAATCGGCAAGAAAATCGCCGAGGCTATGGACGTCGTCGGCTACGACGGCGTTATCACAGTCGAAGAAAGCCAGACCTTTGGTATCGACATCGAGACGGTCGAAGGCTTGCAGATTGACAAGGGCTACATCTCTCCCTATATGGCTAACGACATGACCCGTATGGAAGCCCGCCTGGAGAACCCCTACATTCTCTTGACCCCCCAGAAGATTACTGCTATCCAGGACATCGTCCCGGTTCTTGAAGCCACTATGCAAGCTGGTAAGCCATTGCTGATTGTCTGCGAAGACTTCGAAGGCGAAGCATTGGCCACCGTGCTCTTGAACCGCCTGCGCGGCACCCTGAACTGCGTCGCCGTCAAGGCTCCAGGCTTCGGCGACCGTCGTAAGCGGATGCTCGAGGATATCGCCGTTGTCACCGGTGGACAGGTCATCTCCGAAGACTTTGGTATGCGCCTGACCGATGCTACCTTAGACATGCTGGGCCGCGCCAAGACCGTTACCGTCAACAAAGACGTGGCAATCATCGTCGATGGCGCTGGCACCAAAGAGGAAATCGATGCTCGGGCTGAGCAAATCAAAGTCGAGATTACCCAGACCGACAGTGAGTTCGACCGCGAGAAGCTGCAAGAGCGCGTTGCCAAGCTGGCTGGCGGAGTCGCAGTCATCAAGGTCGGTGCTGC
>JAIRQI010000153.1 GCA_031256575.1 Coriobacteriales bacterium | reverse complement strand
GAAACGCAAGCGCTCCACCACCTCTTTGATGACCCGTCCCCCAATCATCTGCTCACGGGTGTTCAGATGCAGCCCCTCGAAGAAGACCAACGACTCCCGGGCTGAGAAGCGGGTGACCTGATGAATATTCAGCTCGCCGACTGTGACAGCTAATATCTCCGGCTTCAAGCGGGCTCCATTGCAGGTTGAACAAGGTTTAGTGCTGAAGAACTCCTCCATCTTGGCGCGTACTGCCTCAGAAGAGCTCTCGTTGTAGCGGTCGTTGGTAATCTTTATTAAGCCACTGTAGTTGATATGCCAATAGGTGTCCCGGCCATCGCGGGTGGTGTAGTCGAGGCGAATCTGCTGGTTGGCCAGCCCATACAGAAAGACATTGCGAGCTTCAAGGGACAGCTCAGACCAGGGGGTGTCGATATCGACACCGATATGCTTGGCAACAGCCGCTAAGACCTGCGGGTAGTAGTTGCTGGAGCGAGCCACAACGAAGGCTCCGTCAGCCAGGCTGAGGCTGGGGTCGGGAATAATCAGCGCCTCATCGACCTCACGTTTGTATCCGAGCCCGGCACATTCCGGGCAGGCGCCATAGGGAGCGTTGAAGCTGAAGTCGCGGGGAGCCAGGTCGTCCATGGAGTGACCGTGCTCCGGGCAAGCTAAAGCCAGCGAGAAGGCTAGCTCGGGGGTTGGTTGGGCGACTGGTTGACGCTCGGTGCCTGGTCGCTCGGCATCAAGCTGTTCGGTGCCTGGTCGCTCGATGCCTAGCTGCTCGGTGCCTGGTTGCTCGATGCCTAGCTGCTCGATGCCTGGCTGCCCGGGGGTTGGCTGCTCGGCGGTTGGTGCGGCAACCGGGTCTGCTACTTGCACACGCACATTTCCCTCAGCCAGCTTGGTGGCAGTCTCAATCGCCTCCGCCAAGCGGCTGCGGGCCTCAGGCCGTACTACCAGGCGGTCCACGATGACATCGATGTCATGCTTGTATTGCTTATTCAAGACAATTGGCTCACCCAGCTCACGCACCTCGCCATCCACGCGAACCCGGGCGAAGCCTTCTTTCTGCAGGTCAGCGAAGAGCCGGCCGTACTCGCCCTTGCGTCCACTGACCACTGGGGATAAAACCAGGACGCGCCGGTCAGCATATTCAAAAAGTATCTGGTCGACCACCTGGTCGGTGGTTTGGCGGTTAATCTCCCGTCCACACTCATAGCAGTGCGGAATACCGATGCGGGCAAACAACAGACGCAGGTAATCGTAAATCTCGGTCACGGTACCAACGGTCGAACGAGGATTCTTAGACGTGGTCCGCTGGTCGATGGAAACCGCAGGCGAAAGCCCGTCGATAGAGTCCAGGTCGGGCTTATCCATCTGCCCCAGAAACTGCCGGGCATAGGCCGATAGTGACTCAACGTAGCGGCGTTGGCCTTCGGCATAGATGGTGTCAAAAGCCAGAGAACTCTTGCCGGAACCGGACAATCCGGTAATCACCACCAGCTGGTCACGCGGTATATCAAGTGAGATGTTCTTTAGATTGTGTTCGCGGGCACCGCGAATCTGAATGGCCTCTAGCACGATCCTCCTCTTCATGCGACTCTGTTCAACCTGGTCGTTTGGCTTACCACCCGAGCTCCCTAGCTAGGTCAAAATGGGGAGAAAACCTCCGCCCCGCGAACCATCGCCATACGACCAATCTTTTATTGTAGCAGCGTTCTCGGGTTGGAGGTAAGACCATCAAACTATACCTTGCCAACCGTTTAGATTGTAACACACAATCGAACTGATGTTCGCTGGTGCATGAGAGAGTTTAGCTCGCTTTACCCAAGCTGTTCGCCATGCACAGACTTAGTAACAGGAGTGTAATTGCCCGCTGAGCTTCAGAACCTAGGCACTATACTGGTAGGCATAGCCTTACTATCAGCCAAATACCGAACAGGAGACCAGATGAGCAAGCCACTGATGATCCAGGGAACCATGTCCAATGCCGGAAAAAGCATCGTCGTCACCGGCCTCTGTCGGGTCTTTTACCAAGACGGTTACAAAGTCGCACCTTTCAAGTCGCAGAATATGTCCTCTAATTCCTTTACAACCGAAGATGGGCTCGAGATGGCTTTGGCGCAGGCCATCCAAGCCGAAGCTGCAGGACTCACCCCCAGTGTCTTGATGAACCCTATCCTGCTTAAACCAGCTGGAAACATGGAGACACAAGCCATCGTTAATGGGCAGAACCGTGGTTCACTGGCTGCCCTTGATTACACCGCATATCGCAAGTCCCTGATTCCAGAAATAATGCGGGCTTACAACAGCTTGGCTAGCGACTTCGATATCGTGGTCATCGAAGGAGCAGGCAGCCCGGCAGAGATTAATCTACGGGAGAACGATATCGTTAACATGGGCTTGGCTGAGCTGACCGATGCCAATGTGCTACTGGTCGGTGACATTGACCCCGGTGGTGTCTTTGCCCAGCTGGTAGGTACTCTGGTGCTTCTTGAAGAGCAGGAACGCGCGAGGGTCAAAGGTTTGATTATTAATAAATTCAGGGGGGATTTCGAACTTCTAAAGCCAGGCCTGCGCATGCTCGAGGAGCGGGCTCAAAAACCGGTGGTGGGTACGCTACCCTATCTGGATATCGATATCGAAGATGAAGACAGCCTCTCAGCCCGAACAAAACACAGAGACTCAGAACCTTCCAGCCAGCAGGCAGAAGCCGGAAGCCCAGACTACCAGCAGGCACAATACAACATCTTGGCTGCCGCCATCCGTGAGCATCTAGACATGGAGTTCATCTACAGCCTGCTGGATTTACCTAACAAGAATCAGTAGCTAGTATCAGCCAGCTGCTCTTGAATTCACCGAGGCAGCTAACAGCTCGAACTGCTCGATAGTACGGGGCCACGGTTTGCTAGATAGACTGGGGTTCTCACGGACCAATATCTGCCAAGCTGCGAACAACAGAGGTTGTTTCAATCCAGCTCTGGATAAGACCTCCGCAGAAGCAAATACCTGGTCAGCGCTGGCATCAGCGATAACTTGACCTTCAGCGAAAACCACTACCCGCTCGGCGACCCGGTAGGCAAAATCGACATCATGGGTGGAGATGACAATAGCGATGCCAACCTGGCTGAGGCCAATCAATATCCGTTCCAGTGCTTCAGCATTCTTCGGATCAAGCGAAGCAGTAGGCTCATCAAGCAGAATCATCTCGGAGTGCATGGCAAAGATATCAGCAATGCTGACCCGTTTTTTCTCCCCACCACTGAGATATTGGGGAGCGTAGTCACGATATCTGACGATATCCATCTGTTCTAGAGATTCCTCGACCCGTTGCTCGACTTCTTGATTGGATAAACCCAGGTTCAATGGTCCGAAGCTGATCTCGCTTTCAACACTACCGGCAATGATCTGGCTGTCCGGGTCTTGAAAGACCAGCCCTACGGCTTGGCGTTGGCGGGTGATGTCTTTTTTTGACTTGGAGACCTCTTGCCCATGTAGGAAGATTGTGCCGCTTTGTGGACGTAAGACACCGTTACAGCAGAGAAAGAAGGTGCTCTTGCCTGCACCATTACTGCCCAGGATGGCAACCATCTCGCCAGCACGAAAGCTGAGTGAGACATCGTTTAAGGCCAGATAGCGGTCATCATAACGGTAGCTGATGCCCTCGACTCTGAACAGTTCGCTTTGCTCTTTTGGCTCGGTCATTTATTGGTCTCTTCCTGAATAACTACTCGTGTCAGCCACCTTCACTGCTCAGGTCGCCAGCAATTCATTACTATTTGCTCACCTGTACTGCTTATCCGCGTGAAACTCACTACCACGTACCCCCCAACCCAGATAAAAACACCGCAACTCAAAACCAATTGAACAACTTAAACAATTGTGATAGCCAGCGTCACCAGCAACAAGGCTACACTCACAGCAACCTGGTAGGCCCGCACATTGTTGCGTTGCTCCAAGAAGCGGATGCCTTGGTCAAAACAACGGCTCTCCATAGCATCAAAATTCTGGCTGGCAAAATGATGACTGCGGGCTAGCAGGTTGGAGTAGACCCGGGCAGTGGTACGCAGGCTGGTGCGGTAGTCCTTTAAGCCTAGGCGGCTTTTGGCTGCAGCATTCATCTCGTGGTATAAAGCCAGCAGGATGAAGATGTAGCGGTAGATTAGATACATCAGGTCAATAATCAGCTCTGGGCAGCGAAAACGGCGTAGAACGGCGATAATCTCCGGCATCGGTGTAGACATGCCGATGACAATCAGGCAGCTGATTGCTCCCAGCGAGCGGGCAATCACCAGGGCTGTGCTGAGCTGGGCTTCGGCACTGACTGTGAACCATAATCCAAAGACATTGAAACCTAAGACACCTGCCGCTTCTGGACGTACCTCAAAGAGCAGGGCCAGACCACCAATCAACAGAAAAGACACTGGCAGAGCCAGTATCTGGATATACTCATGCAATTTGATGCCACCGACAAACACGGCTAGCACCAACATCGCTAAAACCAAAAACAATCCGGTGTAGGCATTTCTTGAGGCGACGCTGACGATCATCAACGCCAGCAGGGTGACGATCTTCAGCGTCGCATTTACAGTCTTTAAGCGCGAGAACTGCGCTACCACATCAATCGAGATGAACTCAGTATGCTTATGGCGGTTGTTCAGATAGAGAAACAGCGCCAGGCTGATACCAGCTAGAGCTAGCACAGGTACAGGCAGGCGCTCATAAAATAAACACCAGATAAAAGCCAAACTGAGTAGTGCTGTTATCATCTAAAGCCGATTGCCGATATAACCCGATATAGCTCTAACTGCTGGTTACCTTGCTAGCCTGGTTGGCTTTGCCGGCTTTGCTGTCAGCTTTGCTAGCCTTATTACCAGCCTTATTACCAGCCTTGTTACTGTTAGCAAGATTGCCAGCGGCATTGCCACCGAAACGCTTGCGTGCTACTAGGTAGCCGAAGGAATAAGCAATAATGCCAACGCCAATGCCAGTCTGGATGCAGAAGAAGAGGCTCTCAATCTCGCCCGGCAACTCCCCACCTATCAAGGTCTCTAAAACCGGTTCGAACCA
>JAIRQI010000145.1 GCA_031256575.1 Coriobacteriales bacterium | reverse complement strand
AACGTCTTCTGTTTCTCAACCTGTGACCGCCTAGACCGGACGGTGCGAATCATTGTCATTGCCACTGATAAAAATACTGGTGACATTGATGTTCCGCTGCCTGATAACGCTCCGACCAGCCGATTCAATACCCAATCGCCAGACGGTTTAGCAGCCAGTGACAACTCTGCAGACAGGCTATCGCTGCTAGTGTCTCCACTGGTGCTATCGGCTATTCTGCCAGGTGGTTGTGCGGCTGCGCGGTCGCTTGCTCGAAACCAAGCGAAGGCAACTAGCTCAAGCAGGCAACAAAACAAACGTTTCGCGATAGCAAACAGGCAACCACATAAATACACCACGCAAGCAAGCAGCCAACCAAACCAACGCACCACCGCGCTAGTAAGCGACCAACTAAACCAACGCACCGCGCAAGCGAGCAGCCAACCAAACCAACGCACCACGCAAGCAAATACCTAACCCTAAAGCAAAACCCAAACAAGAAAACCGGAGGCAATCGATGACCGAACAGAAGCTGGCGTACCTCAAACAAGACGACCCCGATCAGACAGCCAAGGTCTTCTCCACATTTAGAGACCCTGCTGATTTGGACGAATTACATGAGGAATGCGGCGTCTTTGGCATCTATGCTCCGGGGGAGGACACGGCTCGGTTGACCTATTTTGGCCTGCATGCCTTGCAGCATCGCGGGCAGGAATCGGCCGGCATCGCCGTCGGCGACGGCAGCTCGGTTTTGGTTTACAAAGACAAGGGCCTGGTCACTCAGGTCTTCAGCGAGTCGTCGCTGGCCTCGCTGGAGGGCCACGTGGCCATCGGTCACACCCGCTATTCGGTCAGTGGCGGCTCCGGTACCTGGGAATCAGCCCAGCCGCATCTTTCGACAATCGGCGAGTCGATAATCGCCTTGGCTCACAATGGCAATCTGGTCAATACCAAGGCCCTGCGCAGCAAGCTGGTCGACCTGGGCGTGTCATTTCGCTCACCCACCGATAGCGAGGTCGCCAGCAAGCTGATTGCCTACTTTACCCAGGAGACCCAGCACATGCGGGAAGGCATCCGCCTCACCATGCAGCTTCTGGAGGGGGCCTATGCGATGGTCTTAATCACCGCCGAGGCGCTTTATGCATTTCGCGATCCAAACGGTATACGACCGCTGTCATTAGGGCGTTTACCTGGGGATAAGGGCTGGGTGGTGACTTCTGAGACGGCTGGACTAGACATTGTCGGAGCCGAATTCGTGCGCGATATCGCTCCCGGTGAAGTAGTGCGCATCAACGAACAGGGTGTCGTCTCGGAGCAAGCCATACAGCCGCGCTCTTCTGCCCTCTGCATCTTCGAGTTGGTCTATCTGGCCCGTCCCGATTCCTATCTGGATGGCCTCTCCGTCTTTGAAGCCCGGATGGCGATGGGCGCCGCTCTCTCCAAGGAGGCTCCAATCGATGCTGACTGGGTAATCGGCGTGCCGGATAGCGGGGTTCCAGCAGCAATCGGCTATGCCGTGGCTAGTAACATTCCTTATATGGAGGGAATCGTCAAGAACCGCTATGTCGGCCGGACCTTCATCCAGCCGACCCAGGCCCTGCGCCAACGCGGCGTGCGCCTCAAGCTGAACCCGCTGACCGCTGTCATAAAAGGTAAGCGTTTGATACTAGTTGACGACTCCATCGTACGCGGAACCACCTCGCAACAGCTGGTGCGAATGCTCAGAGACGCCGGAGCTGCCGAGGTGCACCTGCGGGTGGTCTCGCCTCCGGTGATTTGGCCCTGTTTCTATGGCATCGACACTGAGTCGCAAGACCAACTGATAGCCTCGCACATGAGCATCGAGCAGATTCGCCAACACATCGGTGCTGACTCCCTGGCTTTTATCAGCCTGGCTGGATTAGAGGCGGCCTGTCCGACCGACTGCTCGGGCTTTTGTACAGCTTGTTTCAGTGGAGAATACCCAGTGCGGCCGCGGGAGATGCTGAAAGCGGGGGTGTTCTCGGAAGGGTACAAGCCCAGTTTCAGCGATGATGGGGTAAGCGACCCTCCCAGTCTGTTTGACTTACTGGAAGAGCAGGGCTTAGGGGTGGAGGCTTAGATGAGTGAACTTAGCTACAAGGATGCCGTGGGTACACTTGATGAGCTGTTGCATATGCGAGATTGCTGGGGTGGAGGTCTGATGAGTGAACTTAGCTACAAGGATGCCGGGGAGGCTTAGATGAGCGAACTTAGCTACAAGGATGCTGGGGTAGATATTGAAGCCGGGGCCCGGGCTGTAGAGAAAATCCGAGCGGCGGTACAGAGTACTTATACCCCAGAAGTAATCGGCGATATCGGCGGTTTTGGCGGGCTCTACAGTGCAGCAGCCTTCTCAAATATGCAAGACCCAATCTTAGTTTCTGCAACCGACGGTGTGGGTACCAAGCTTCAACTGGCTCAACGCCTAGGTAGACACTCCACGGTTGGTATCGACTTGGTTGCGATGTGTGTGAACGACCTGGTAGTCTGCGGTGCCCGCCCGCTGTTCTTTTTAGATTATCTGGCAGTCGGCAAACTGGATGATGAGATAGCCGCTGAACTGGTTGGCGGAGTCGCTGAAGGTTGCCGGCAGGCTGGCTGCGCTCTGATTGGCGGCGAGATGGCAGAGCATCCGGG
>JAIRQI010000050.1 GCA_031256575.1 Coriobacteriales bacterium | reverse complement strand
AGTATAGACATGTCGGTATCTGACAATAACCTAATAGTCTCACATCTACTCATACAATGATGTTTGCTATATTGAGTACACTTAAGACCAGCTTCAGGCTAGCTGTTCAAGAGGCTTATATGCTTTTTGCCTGACCGACGTTTTCCGGAGGCATCCGAAGGTGCCAAAAGAAGCCCGAAGGAGTTAGAGGGAGCCCGATGGTACCCGAAAGCATCAAGAGGTGCCCGAAGTTACCCCGATGGTACCCCGAAGCTACCCGGTGGTACCCGACAGCGACTGCAAATCACTAAGAGGAGGATGCAATGACACTTGACGGAAACTACACTATTGATATGCCCGAGTACTACAAGCCCCTTCCTGACCTGCGCATGTCGCTTGAACGCATTGGACTCGACCCCGACGACGACTTTTCACCGAGCAAAGAGAACCTACAAAAAATCATGCTCTCCTACATCATGTCAGTGCCTTACGAGACTTTAGACAGCTGTGACTACAAGCGCTTCGTAGACTTTGCCCCGGAGCAGTTGTTTGAGAAATTCGTCTTATACCGCCGCGGAGGCTACTGTTACGAGACCAACGGCTTTTTCATGTCTATCTTGCTCGGGCTGGGCTACGACTGCTTTGCGCTTTCGGGCCGCCTGTTGTTCGGCAACCCGGTTTATAGGCCCATGAGCCACCGCACGACAGTGGTCAACATCGGTGACAAGCGTTACCTCTGCGATGTCGGTTATGGAGCCGGTTGCGCCGAAGGCCCGGTCGATATCGATGAGCCCGGCATCCAGCAGATACTGGACTACCGTTTCTCGATTCGCCACCATGATGATGCCGAGTTTGGTGACATCACCTTGGTCAAACATGCTGCTGACGGCACCGAGTCTGACTTCTACACCGTCTATCTGAAGCCCCACACACTGCTCGAATTCGTCTTTCCCAACGAGTGCGCTCAGAAAAGCGACCGCCGTGTGGTGCGCCTGCGCACCGAGACTGGCAGCATCATCGTCGATGGCACAATCTTCCGCCGTAAAGTCGGCGGTGAAGTCTTTGAAGAAGAAATCACCAGCTACCCGCAGTTTTACAAGATACTCACCGAAGAGTTCAAGATGATTGTCCCCCGCTATTCCTTCAGCACAACCTGGCCACGCGAGCTAGCCTGGGGATAAAAGCTTTGCGCTTGGCTCGCCTGGGGGCCAGTTATACTTGTCTTTCGGTCGCTGCCGCAAGGGGCGGAGCGTTTGTTCCCAAGCGGTTTCTCTAAGCTCGTCTGAGCCAGCAGCAGTTCTTAGCTTTCAAGCCGCTGCCACAGGGACAGGGGTCATTGCGGCCCACGCCTTGCCATTGCTTGCGTTTCAGCTCTTGCAGGTTGGCCATGATGGTTGATGCATTAATCCCCTGTTTGCGCAGACGGGTCAACTCATCCATAAACGGTCGGGCGTAGCTGAAAAAGCGTTTGAAGCCCGCGCAGAGATAGTTCAGCCCGGGTTCGCCGTCTTCAGACAGCAAAAAGCGGTCTTTTGGACAGCCACCGTTACAGAACTCCAACCACTCGCAGCGTCGGCACTGGCTGGGCAAGCTGGATTGCTTACGCTCACCGAAGAGTAGCTGTGCCGGTAGTTCAGCCAGCTCTGCGAGATTAGTTGTTGCCAAATCACCAATCCGGTGCTCAGGAGTAACAAAGTGGTCGCATGAATATACCCCGCCATCAACTTCAACAATCAGCGCCCGTCCACAAGTCTCGGCCATCCAGCAAAGACCGGCACTGCCTCCTGCCCAAACCCGAGCTGTCTCAGCAAACATTTGCACGTCCAAGCGCCCCAAGTCATGTAGCACCCACTCATCAAAAACCGTACAGAGAAATTCTCCATATTCTGCACTGCCGATACTGTCCGAGGTGACGCTGGCTGCTGAGAGTTGGCCGTTCCCGTTTGGGTTGGTAATTGCTTGTGATGCCGCAGCTTCTTGGCGGACGATTGGGATGAACTGCATCCAACCGCTCTCCAGCTCACGCAACGCCCGATATGCTGCCAGAGCATCTTTGGCTGTAGAGGAGGTCACGGTGCAGAGCAAATCCGGACGGATACCGTGAGCCTTTAAGCGTTGGGCGGACTCGATTACCGACGCATAACTACCCTCGCCTCGAGCATCCCGACGGTAGCGGTCATGTTGCTCGCGGGTACCATCGATGCTTAAGCCGACATCGAAATTCGCTTCAGCCAGAAAAGAGCACCACTGCTCGTCAAGCAGCACTCCGTTGGTCTGCAGATTGTTCCAGCAAACCCAACCCTCTGGCAGGTATTTCTGCTGCAGTTGAACAGCTCGGCGATAGAAATCCAAGCCTGCCAGGCTAGGCTCGCCACCGTGCCAGACTATACTGACTTCCGGCCCCTGGCTGGCCTCAATATACTGACGGATAAACAGCTCCAACAGCTCATCGGTCATCCGGGCCTGCTGCAGAGGAGCAGTTGGGCGTTCGGTCTCCAGGTAATAGCAGTAGCTGCAACGCAGGTTGCAATGCGAGCCGACCGGCTTCACCATCACCGTGAAGGGTTGTGGTTTTTCAGGCATCTACCAGGTGTTTTTTGAAGAACTCAAAGGTCTTCTGCCAGGCATCCATAGCCTGCACCGGACGGTAAGCCTCACCCTGGTAATACCAGAAGCCATGCCCGGCACCATCGTAGCGGTAGAAGGTGTAGTCCTTGCCATGCTTAATCAACTCAGCTTCATGCAAGTTGACCTGCTCGGGTGTTGGAAAGCGGTCGTCATTGCCAAACAGGCCAAGCAGTGGGCAAGCCAATTGGTTGGTCAGGTCGATTGGAGCCACCGGGTTGGCATCAGATAACTCCTCGGCGCTCATCACTACACGGCCACCCCAGCAATCGACCACCGCGTCCAAACCTGGCACCCGACAGCCAGCCAGGAAAGCGTGGCGACCGCCGGAGCACATGCCAATCACTCCCACCCTGCCATTGGCATAGGGCAATGTGGATAAGAACTCCAAGGCCCCCTCGACGTCTCCCATTACGCTGTCGTCGGATACTCCGCCAGCTTGGCGGGCTAGCATGGCAACCTCTTCGGGAGTGCCATGGCCAAAGCGCTCATAGATATTCGGGCAAAGCACCGAGTAGCCATGTTGGGTGAAGCGCCGGGCGGTCTCACGGCAAATCTCATCCCATCCCGGCATATGGGGAATCAGTATGATGCCCGGATAAGGACCGGCTCCCAGGGGACGTGAGAAATAAGCATGAATACGGTCGCCTTGATAACCAGGCAGGGTGACTGTCTCGGCCAGCATGCCCTCATAGGCATCTGTCTGTAGTTGGTTCCACATATTGCTCCTCCCATTCTTTGACTAGTTTAGTTCGTTGTCGAGATATGTTGCGTGTCTGGTGCTGTTATCTTTACCTGGAGATTCTCTACGCGCGAACGCTGGGGTAGCTGCTGTCAGTGGTTAGCGCCACCTGACGTACTTTTAGGTTTGCGCCACCTCTGACGTTCCTCTGGCGTTACCACTAGTACAAGGTTTTCTCCCCTGACTTACTCCCCTTCTGGCGTTTTTCTAGCGTTATCGCTTGCGCCCAGAGTTACTCCCCCTATTATAGACGCTACTGTCTCAGGCCAGACCATTCTCTTGCTTAATCAATCGGTGAATCGTAAGGAATGATGGTCTTGAAAACATAGGTCGGAGACAGGATTACCCGATTCTCACAGGTGAAGAAGAATTCTTCTGGGTCAGATACCTGGCGATGCTCAAGCAGGTTACGGGGAATCTTCACCGAGTAGATATAGTCATCCAGCTGGTCGCCCACCTTGTCGCGTCTTTGGCTGTAGCCAGAAATCACGGTTTTGGCGATATTCGCATTCAGATTGAAGCAACAGGCAGCGATGAATACCGCCAGCCCGAAGACCAAGCGGGCGTAGTCGGCGCGCAGTTGCTTCTGGCTCTTTTCGGAGCTGCTTTGCTGGCCGGACTTCAGAGTCTTGATTACTGTGGTTGGAATCTGCTCAATCTCTGGCAGGTCTAAATCGATGAACAGCGTCGTCGATTGGCAGTCGTACTCGATTTGGGCGCTAATCTCAATCGGTAGCTCCAGGTCTGCCAGCCAGGCTTCGACAGCGTTTTCGATGGTCTCTTCGTCGTTTAGCAGCAGTTGTTGCAACCAAGCCCGGTGAGCGTCGTATTCAGCTTGTAAAACCGCATTCTGCTGTTGCTCGGCTGCTGACTGCTCCTGCTCGAAAGCCGCTTTTTCAGCCTGCCATTGATTCATGTAGTACTGCCAAAACGACTGGCAGTTCTCTGTGAAGTACTCCTGGAGTTTCTTTTGTTTGGAGAAGACCGCGTCGACATTGGCTTCAGCCTGATTCCATAAAGCGGCTTCAATCTCTTGCTGAGTGGGTTCCGGACGCTGGTAAGGTTGGCGTACATAGAGCTGTGGCTGTAGGGCGTTTAACTGGTTGGCGATGTCTTGGAATGTGAAGACTTCAGGAGCGAGGGTGTGGATATCGAAGATGTCTACGAGCTCCTCGGCTGTCTGGAGGTCGTCTGTAGCAGGAGGGTCTAAGGCGACGGGGTCGCCAGTGGGAGGGGCAGCGTTGGCCAGGGGGGCGCCGGCTTGCGCGGGGGTGCCGGGCGCGGCGGGGGTGCCGGGTGCGGGGGTGCCGGGTGGGGCGGTGCCAGGTGCGGGGGTGCCGGCTTGCGAAGTATCGGCTTGCGAGCTACCAGCTGTTTTACTTTTGCTCTTCGTCGGAGGCCCACCAATTCGAGTCCGGTTGGATACACCTGTGCCAGGGACTGTGGTGGTCAGAAAGGTTCCCCTCGGCCCAGTGTTGACTGTTAAACCTTTGACTCCGGTAGAGAAGCTGACTCCCGACTTGGACAAATTAACCCGAGTATTCCTACCCAGCCGGATAGTCTTGCGAAAGCGCATTGCCATTATCGTATCCCCATCTCACAAGCAAATAGTGGTACTAGTTGGTTATGCTATTAGTATAGTCGGTACCAGCTCAGCAATGCTTGCTCAGTGAGCTTGAGCCGCTCACGCCAACTCAGCGGAGTCACTGTGACACGAGTGACA
>JAIRQI010000042.1 GCA_031256575.1 Coriobacteriales bacterium | reverse complement strand
TGGCGCAAATGTGAAGCCCGGTTGAGCCTGCCAAGGGCAGTACACTTTCCAATGCTGCTCGATGCAGCCTGCTGATGGGAGTCGATTTGTCTGAGATACAGCGTGTTTTTGCATTCGGTAAAGATGCTCAGGGTAATAATGTTACTGAGGGTAACAAGAGCATGAATGGCGTGCTGGGAGGAAAGGGAGCCGGATTAGCAGAGATGGCAGCCATCGGGCTGCCAGTACCGCCGGGCTTTACAATCTCCTGCCAGACCTGTGTGGAGTATTACCAGAATAACAACCAGTTTCCGGATGGAGCTCTCGATGAGATTCAGCGCTACCGCCTAGATTTGGAGGCGCGAATCGGTAAACGTATTGGTGACCCCGATGACCCGCTGCTGGTCAGTGTACGTTCGGGAGCCCCCTTCTCAATGCCGGGAATGATGGATACGGTACTAAACCTCGGTTTGAACGACCAATCAATCCAGGGCCTAATCAGCCAGACCGACAACCCACGTTTTGCCTGGGACAGCTACCGCCGCTTCATCCAGATGTTTTCGAAAGTAGTCATGTCGGTCGACGGCGACCTCTTTGAGAATGCTATCAACGCCATGAAAATCACCCGTGGTGTACATGATGACAACGAGCTTTCTGCTGAAGACCTGATGTCTTTAGTCCAGCAGTTCAAAGACCTCTTTACCAGCCATGTTGATGCCTCAGCATATCCCGAGCTGGTGCAAGCGGGTAAGGTACAGTTCCCCCAGGATGCCGATGTGCAGCTGAACCTGGCTATCCGGGCAGTCTTTGGGTCTTGGATGAACGAGCGAGCCCAGTTCTACCGCAAGCAGAATAAAATCTCCGATGACCTGGGTACGGCGGTCAACGTCCAAGCCATGGTCTTTGGTAACAAGGGTGAGACCTCTGCCACAGGCGTCGCCTTCACCCGCAATGCTGCTACCGGCGACAAAGAATTCTATGGAGACTACCTGGTCAACGCTCAGGGCGAGGACGTGGTAGCTGGCATCCGTAATACCTCTCCAATCAGCGAGCTGAAAGAAGTAGCGGGCTTGCAAGCCGCTGGAGAAGAGCTGGAAGAGGTCTTTGCCATTCTCGAGAACCATTATCGCGACATGTGCGATATCGAATTCACCATCGAGCAAGGCAAGCTCTGGATGCTGCAGACCCGTGTGGGTAAGCGCACTGCCGCAGCTTCCCTGCGAATCGCCATCGCCATGGTCGAAGAAGGCCTGATTAGCAAGGAAGAGGCAGTCCTACGCGTCGACCCCGAGCAGCTTGACCAATTGCTGCATCCCCAGTTTGACAAGACGGTTGATTATGACATTGTAGCCAAAGGTTTGAATGCCTCCCCGGGAGCAGCCGTCGGCGAGGCGGTCTTCTCCTCAGCAGATGCTGTAGCTGCCGCCGCTGCCGGTCGCAAGTGCGTGTTGATTCGCTGGGAGACCAATCCAGACGATTTGCCGGGCATGGTTGCAGCTGAAGGTATCTTGACCAGCCACGGCGGCAAGACCTCGCATGCAGCGGTCATCGCTCGCGGCATGGGTACACCCTGTGTCTGCGGTGCTGACGGCTTGCAAATCAACGCCGAAGCCAAGCAGGCGACAATCAGGGGCACCGACATCGTCATCCGCGAAGGTGACATCATCTCGATTGACGGTACCAGCGGTATCGTCGTTTTGGGCGCGGTAAATCTGGTGATGCCGGAGATGACCGGCGACCTGGACACCATCTTGGAGTGGGCCGACACATTTCGGGTGCTGGGAGTCTCAGCCAATGCCGATAATCCGGAAGATGCCGAGCTCTCCCGCCAGTTCGGAGCAGAAGGCATCGGACTTTGCCGCACCGAGCACATGTTCTTAGGTGAGCGCAAGGCAATCATCCAAGACTACATCTTAAGCGATGAGCCAAGTATCCGCCAGAAAGCGCTGGAAGACCTGCTCAAGGTACAGACCGAGGACTTCTACGGCATGTTCAAAGCCATGGACGGCCTGCCGGTGGTAGTGCGCCTGCTAGACCCGCCTCTGCACGAGTTTCTAGATAGCCCCCGCGAGCTGGAGGTCGAAATCACCCGCCTCGAGCTGACTGGTGGAGACCCGGAAGAGATTGCCGCGAAACGCTCCCTGCTGATGCGTATCGACATGATGTCAGAGGCTAATCCAATGCTCGGCCTGCGCGGTTGCCGGCTCGCTATCCTGCACCCACAACTGGCTGCCATGCAGGTCAGAGCGATAGCCACTGCCGCAGCCCAACTGATTAAGGAAGGCTTTAACCCCCAGGCCGAGATTATGATTCCCTTGGTCTCAGTGACTCCTGAGCTGACCTTGCTTAGAGCAGAGGCAGAAGAGGTCTTGGCAGAAGTTGGGGATAAGTACGGGCTTTCACTGGACCTGCCAATCGGTACTATGATCGAATTACCACGAGCTGCAGTGACGGCTGATGATATTGCCAAGCATGCCGACTTCTTCAGTTTTGGCACTAACGACCTGACGCAGACGACTTTCGGGTTCTCCCGTGATGATGTCGAAGGTAAATTTGTTCCCCAGTATCTGGACCGCAAGATCATTCCCTTTAACCCCTTTGAGACTCTTGATCCGGGGGTAGCGATTCTGGTTGATATGGCCTGTAAGCTGGGGCGTCAAGGTAACCCGGACATTGTCTTAGGAGTTTGCGGTGAGCATGGTGGTGACCCGGCTAGCGTCAAGACCTTCCATCGCATCGGCCTGACTTACGTCAGCTGCTCACCCTACCGGGTACCTTTGGCTCGTTTGGCAGCGGCTCAGGCTGCACTAGAAGACAGTCATGCGAAAAGCGATAATCGTTGATTAATATTCGAAAACCCGCGAGCCAGTGCATGCAAAGATTTGATAACATTAGAGATGAAACGACGATCCCTGAGAGGCATACTAGGAGGTAAGTAATGAGGAAGCGGATATTTCAAGCAATTGTAGGAGTCTTAGCCATGGTTATGCTGGCAAGCAGTCTGATTGGCTGTGGTCAGTCTGTCGACTATGCCGGCAAATACGTTTTGTCTGAAGCCAGTTCAGGCAATAGCGTCTTCTCCGGTACCCAACTGGAAGAGATGTTTCCACCAGCAGATAACTACATCGAAATCACTGACTCAAAGGCACTGACTTTTGTGATGACCGGTGAGAGTGTCAAATGCACCTATACCAAAGACGGCGATATTCTCTCTGTCAGTGACGGTGTTGATACATTCGAGTTCACCCTAAAAGGCAATGAGATCAGCTTCACCTTTGAAGGTGTGACCTTCAAGTACACTAAGAGCTAGGCTTTTTAAGCATATTGCCAGCTTGACGTACTAAAACTTAATCAACTGACCAAAGTGGCTTCACTAGTGAGGCCACTTTGGTGGTGATTGGTGGCGTTTGCTGTTACTGTTAATTATCAACCTGCATCGTTTAACACTGCCAACAATCACCAGCCTCTGCCCTTGACCATGTCAAGGCTTTTTTGTAGCATTATCGACCATGTATAAAAGATGCCTGCATACCATGGTGATGCCTCAGCCTGAGGGCTTTTAGCTCCTGTAATGGAGTTCAAAAGTCTCTCGGGCGTAAAACTCGCTGCTACGGCAGATTTTATCAGACAGCATCCGGTGTACAGGGAGCTTGACCTTAGATGATTGAGTTGCGCCATCTCTCGAAGACTTTCTTAACCAAAGAAGGCAGTTTCGAGGCGCTAAGAGATATTAGCCTGACAGTAGAAGATGGTGACATCCACGGCATCATCGGAGTCTCTGGTGCCGGCAAATCAACGCTGGTGCGTTGTGTAAACCTCTTAGAAAAGCCGACATCAGGCAGCGTGCTGATCGACGGCGAAGATGTCACCAACTACAGCGGTCGGCGCTTACTCAATCTGCGGGGCAAGATTGGAATGATCTTCCAGGATTTCTCGCTTTTCGCCCAACGTAATGCTTTGGCCAATGTGATTTTTCCTTTGCAGCTTCGCCGTGACTCTCGAAAAGATGCTGCTAAACGGGGTATGGAACTGTTAGAACTGGTTGGACTGGCGCACAAAGCAAAAAGCTACCCAGCTCAGCTCTCAGGTGGCCAGCAGCAACGGGTGGCTATTGCTCGGGCTTTAGCCAACCACCCCAGCTATCTGCTTTGTGATGAGGCAACCTCGGCTTTGGATTCGCTGACGACGGATGCTATTCTGCAGCTGTTGAAAACCATCAACCATGAGCTGGGTGTGACAATTCTGGTAATCACCCATGAGATGAAGGTGATTGAGACCATCTGCAACAAGGTAGCAGTATTGGATGGTGCCCAGATTGTCGAACGAGGGAAGACTGCAGATGTCTTTGCTCAACCTGAGCAGCAGATCACCCAGCGCCTGCTGGGTCAGGCTATGGCTGAAGCTGCAGCCCAGGCTGCTGCCGAATCGGCCACAGCGGTATCTGCTTCAACGACTCTGACAGACCAGTTGGCCTATTTAGAGGTGAAGTCAGATGTTTGATTTCTTAAGAGACTTCATCGACCAATATGGCGACCTCTTAGTACAAAGCTCGATTGATACGCTGTTGGCAGTCAGCCTAGCCACCACACTGGCTTACATTCTAGGCATCCTGCTGGCAGTAGTGTTGAAGATCACCGCTCCTGGTTCATTGAAACCCCAGGTTCTGATCAACTCTGTGATTGGTTGGATTGTTAATATGGGCCGTTCAATCCCCTTCATTATCTTGATGGTGATTCTAATACCTTTGTCCCGCATGATTGTCGGAACCTCACTCGGTGTACTAGGCTCGATTATCCCTCTAACCATCGGCGCTGCACCATTTGTCGCACGTATCGTTGAATCTTCCTTTGAGGAGGTGCCAGCCGGTAGTATTGAGGCTGCTCAGGCTTTTGGAGCTTCGACCTTTCAGATAATCTGGAAGGTCTACTTGCGGGAGAGCTTACCTTCGTTGATTCGGGGAGCTGCCATAACCTTGATTACCTTGATCGGTTACCAGGCGATAATGGGTGCTTTCGGTGGTGGTGGACTAGGGGATGTAGCTGTGCGCTTTGGTTACCATCGCTACAAAGGTGATGTGATGGTCGCCGCTGTATTGATCCTGATTGTCTTGGTCCAGTTGATCCAGTCTACCGCTGACTTGATTGCCCGCAAGATCGACAAGCGTTAAAGCGAACAACGCTAACTCAGCTGCTAATGCAGAGGCTAGCGCTGTAGCATTAAACCTGCATGCATAGAGAGCATGCGGATAGTCAAACAAGAAAAGGCAAGTTATGAAAAGGAGGAAGAACATGAAAGGAACTACCCGTAAGGCATTGAGCAAGGCAGTATCACTGGCCTTAGCAGTTCTACTGACTCTACCGCTCCTGCTTGGTTTAGGTGGCTGTAGTACCAAAGACGATAATGGTGGTGGAAGTGGCAGTGCTGATCTGGTGACTATTAAGGTCGGTGCCTCTGTAACACCGCACGCTGAGATTTTAGCTAACCTGAAAGAAGACATGGCTGCCCAAGGTTTCGATTTGCAGATTATCGAGTACACCGACTATGTCAAACCGAACATGGACACCGATGCTGGTGATACTGATGCCAATTTCTTTCAGCATCAACCCTACCTCGATGAGTTCAATACAGAAAATGGCCTGAACCTGGTTAGTGTAGCCGCTGTGCACTTTGAGCCGCTGGGTATCTATGCTGGTAAGACCACCAGCTTGGCAAACCTACCGAATGGAGCATCTATCGCTGTTCCGAACGATCCGACCAATGAGGCTCGCGCCTTGCATCTGCTGGCGGCTCAGAACCTGATCACCCTACCGGCAGGAGCCGGCCTGGATATCACCCCGCGAGACATCATTGACAACCCCAAGAACCTAAAGATTATCGAGGTTGAGGCTGCAGCAGTGCCGCGTCAGCTGGCTGAAGTTGATCTGGGTGTGATTAACGGCAACGTTGCTCTAAGCGCCGGGCTTGACCCAAGCAAAGTGCTTGTCACCGAGGATCCTGACTCCACTGCTGCTCAGACCTACGCCAATATCCTTGTGGTCAAAGCCGGCAACGAAAACAACCCGGCAATCAAGGCACTTGTTAGCCTGCTGCATTCCGAGAAGACTCGCACCTTCATCAACGAGAAGTATCCTGGTGTGGTAATCCCGGTATTTTAGCGGTATGTGATGTCTGCTTGATTTGCATGTAGACAAGTCACACAGTGATGCAGCTCAGCGCTTTCAAGCCATGGGCTTCGGTAGCAGAGCAGCGGCTGGTATGAGTAGTGTGGTGGTATGGGTGCAGTTCTGCACTTGCACCATGAATGCTCTTTGCACTATACTTTGCAGTCGCGCCTTATTGGCGAATCACTTACAGCGAATTAATTGGCGACTTGTAGAACGGCTGATAGAAAAGGATTTTTAATAGTTATGGACATCATCCGCGCGTTGGAACAACAGCAGATCAAGACCAACCTTCCGGATTTCAGCGTTGGCGACCGAGTCAAGGTGCACTACCGCATCATCGAAGGCAACAAAGAACGTATCCAGGTCTACGAGGGCGACGTCATCCGGCGTCATGGTGCTGGAAATCGTGAGACATTCACCGTCCGTAAAATCTCTGGAGGAATCGGAGTAGAAAGAACATTTCCAGTTCACTCACCCAAGATAGATAGAATCGAAGTCATGCGGCATGGTGCCGTTCGACGGGCTAAGCTCTATTATTTACGGGATAAGGTTGGTAAAGCCGCCCGCATTCGCGAGAAAGGCTTTTAGTTAAGAAGACCAGGCCAGGTTTCAGACATCGGTGCAGAATAAACGTCCGGTGCACTGAGACTAGAAAATCTATTCTCCGGAGGTCATCATCAACTCCCAGGAATTGATAGCAATCATTCGAGCTGCTTCAGGAGAAGAACTGAAGCAGCTCGTTTTGCGTTATTCAAACGATCCTCGTTTGGGGGTTCAGCAGGCTTTGAAGACTGCTGCAAAGAGAGATGCTCGCCAAGAGGTTGAAGGCGAACGCTTGAATAGATTATATGCTCGAATAGACTCAGCTCCCAGCCAAGCTATTATCGTTGGTATCGATGAGGTAGGCAGAGGGGCTTTGGCAGGACCGCTGTTAGTTGCAGCCGTCGTTTTACCAGCTCGTCCCCGCCTGGCAGGTTTAAACGACTCCAAGCAACTGACTGCTGGCCAGCGCATAAAACTGGCTGCCAGCATCCGGGAGTTAGCAAGCGCTATCGGCTTCGGGTGGATAGAAGCTGCTCAGATTGATCGAACAGGTATGGCTCTTGCCATGCGCCAGGCAGTCCAGGCTGCTCTAAACCAGCTTGACCTGGAGCCAGACCAGGTGTTGTTAGACGGTCGTCCTCTGGCTGTACATCCGCGCGAATTAGCCATTGTTGGAGGTGATGGTACAGAGGCTCCAATCGCTGCTGCCTCTGTGATTGCCAAAGTTACCCGCGATGCCTGGATGGCTGCAGCAGACATAGAATATCCGGGATATGGTTTTGCTGCGAACAAAGGTTATGGCTCAGCAGACCACCTGGCAGCCTTGCAAACCATCGGCCCATCCGCAATCCACCGACGCACTTTCATAACTGCCATAATCAACACTCAAGACAGTCTGTTCTAGGCAGTAGGGGAGATAAGGCTCTGCTCCCAACAGGCTTTGTTTTCATTGACACTGGTTGGGGAGAAGAGATCAATTACAGTTCGACGTATATTAGCATAATAGCAAGACATCAAATACAAGGTAGACCTCGATAACATCTATCACCCAGACTCTTACCGACTGAATGGAGATAAGAGATGAGTGATTCTAACCGACAAGTCGGAGCCAAAGGTGAAGAGTTCGCTGCCAGATATCTGGAACGCGAAGGTGTAGAGGTTGTCGAACGAAACTGGAGCTGCAAGGCAGGCGAAGCCGACATCATCGCCCGTGACGACGATGCTTTGGTTTTTGTGGAAGTGAAGACTCGGCGCAGTATGCAAACCGGCTTTCCGGAAGAGGCTGTGACTCAGGCTAAGCGCAGGCGCTATGAGAAAATAGCTGCCTACTACCTGAGTCAGAAACAAACTGCTTCTACCCGAGTCAGGTTTGATGTGATATCGATAATGCTGACTGGCGAACAGCAAGCTTTTCTCAAGCATCACCGTGATGTCTTTGCCTGTGGAGAATAGGTAGAGAACCTTGGCTCAACATGTTGGTTTCGTTCAGACGGCGACAATCCTTGGCATTGTAGCTCTACCAGTGACAGTGCAAATCAGCGTCGGTAGTGGACTTCCGGGCTTTCATATCATCGGCTTACCAGACCTGGCTGTTAAAGAAGCTACCCAACGGGTTCGTCAGGCAATCAAGGCAGCCGGCTTCACGATTAAGAACGCCCTGGTGGTAGTGAACCTGGCTCCTTCGGACTTACGTAAGGTTGGGTCAGGCTTTGATTTACCGATCGCCTTAGCCTACCTCTTGGCAACTAATCAGATTAGCCAGGATGTGGTATGTGACCGGCTCTGTGTCGGCGAGCTGTCTTTAGATGGGGCGGTAAAGCCGGTTTCCGGGCAGTTGGCTTATGAGCGACTGGCTATCCAAAACCAACTGGGTTTATTGACCGGGCCGACAACGGTTGGCCTCACCTCGGTCGAACCAGCTGACTATCTTTGTCTTGAGAATCTGGCCGACCTGCACACTAATCAGTATTTACCGGCTCGTCAGGCAGACTATGACCTCTCATCCGATAGTCGCTTAGATTATGCGGATATCGCTGGCAATGATATGGCCAAACGCGCCTTACAGATAGCAGCTGCGGGAAATCATGGCTTATTGATGATCGGCCCTCCAGGGTCGGGTAAATCGATGCTGGCTCATCGGCTACCAACCATCCTTTCTCTGTTGGATGAGTCGGAGCGGCTGGAGAGTGCACTTATCCACTCTGTAGTGGGCTTGCCTTACCAGCGTATCCTGGCTGGTGAAAGACCCTTTCGAGCTCCCCATCACAGTGCCTCTCGAGCTGGTCTGATTGGTGGTGGCATGCCTATTCTGCCAGGTGAGATCTCGCTTGCCCATAATGGGGTGCTGTTTTTGGACGAACTGCCGGAATTCGGTAGCTCGACCTTACAGCTGCTACGCCAACCCATCGAATTGGGTTTTGTTGCCTTAGCCCGAGCAGCTGGCATTGTAACCATGCCTGCAGAGTTCATGCTGGTAGCTGCGGCAAATCCCTGCCCCTGTGGATATTTGGGAGACGATCAGCATGCCTGCAAGTGTACTCCAGCTCAGATTAGTCGCTACCAAGACCGAGTCGGGGGACCGCTGTTGGACCGCATTAATCTGGTGGTCAATGTTAGCCGATCAGCTGCAGCAGATGTCTTAGCTACCGGCCGGGGAACCAGTTCGGCCGTGTTACGAGCTGGTGTTGAAAGAGCTCGGGAATTTGCTCGTCAACGTACCCAGGAATTTGTTAGTCGACAATCCAGCGGAAGTGCTCATCAACGAACCCCGGAGTTCGCATGTCAGCAGGATCATGACTCATACCTAGACAGTGAAGTCGCACCAGTCAAGCGGAATTCAGAGGAGGCAGACTTGCTGGCTGCCTGTCAGTTGACAGTAAAAGAGAAGGCATTTCTCGAGATGGTGGCTGACCGTTATGCTCTGAGCGGTAGAGGTATTATCAGCACTCTAGCGGTTGCTCGGACCATAGCTGACCTTGATGAGCAGGAAAAAGTACTACAAGAGCATTTAATCGAAGCTATCGGCTACCGACCGAGAGGGGATCAGTGAGTATTGGCCAAGTTCCATACCAGAATTACAAACGCTTCGAACTAGCCATCGGTGATCGGGCCTATCCAAACAGCCTCAGCGATTTAGCGGATGCACCGGAACGGCTATATATGATTGGTGCGATAGAACTACTGGAGCAAGCAGCGATTGCCATTGTCGGTTCTAGAAAAGCCAGCCCCTATGGCCTGTTATGCGCGGAAAGCTTTGCCCGGCAGGCTGCTTGCCAAGGCTTGGTGGTGGTCTCTGGTGGAGCAGTAGGTTGTGACCAGGCTGCACATCTTGGGGCTTTGGATGTCGCTGCTCCCAGTATCGTGGTGCTAGGTTGTGCTGCAGATGTGGTTTATCCAAGCCAGGCAGAACCTCTGTTTGAGAAGATATTGGCAGCAGGGGGCCTGCTGCTTTCCGAGCTGCCTTGGGGTGTGAACCCAGCTCGTTGGGCTTTTGTCAAGCGCAACCGCTTGATCGCCGGCCTTTGCCAAGCCACATTGATCATCGAAGCCGGTATACCCAGCGGAACCTTCTCGACAGCAGATGCTACGCTGTCATTGGGAAGAGAGTTGCTGGTTGTTCCGGGATCGATATTGTCACGTCAATCAGCCGGCTGTAATCGATTGATTGCTCAAGGAGCCTGGCCGATTATCAGCGATGACAGTTTCAGCGAAGCCTTAAGGCAAATCTATAACCAACGACCAATCGATCTGCTAATGGGGGACACTCACCAGCTCAAAAACGGTAGTGCGGCTGTAGCAGACAGTCAGCTATCACTAGTTGACCTACAAGAGGCATCACCAGACCAAGCCATCCTGGAAAGGTTGAAGGTAATGCCAGCTCGACCAGACGAGTTAGTCGGTATCTGTGGCAAAGATGTCACTCAGGTGATACGCTATCTATCAGCTTTGGAGTTCACCGGGCAAGTAGTACGAATGCTGGATGGCCGTTTCGCAACAAATCTCCAGCTTCGGCAAGACTAAACGAGGCAGCCGAACTGACGATAACGGCTAAGTGAATAGGCCGGAACAGCAAAGAAGGCAGAGCAGAAAGACATGGCAAAGCCGATATTGATAATTGGAGCTGGGCTGGCTGGGAGTGAGGCCGCCTGGCAACTGGCGGAGCGAGGGGTCAAGGTCCGTCTGCTGGAGATGCGTCCGCTCCTCCAGACCGCAGTGCATCGGACTGCTGATTTTGCCGAACTGGTCTGTTCTAACTCTTTGAAGAGTCTGGATGCTGACAGTGCAGCAGGTAGCTTAAAAAATGAGCTGGCAGTTATGGGTTCCGGTCTTTTGAGCTGGGCGATTGAGCATCAGGTGGCAGCAGGCAAGGCACTGGCTGTTGATCGAGAAGCTTTTGCCAGGTCGGTAACTGAGGCTTTAACCAATCATCCGAATATCGAGGTAATTCACCAGGAATTCACCGACCTGGCCAGTCTGATTGAGTCTGACACCCCGAGCATCATCGCCAGTGGGCCGCTGACTTCAAAAGCTTTAGAGACTGAGTTGAACCAGGCTTTGGGTAGTGAACACTTAGCCTTCTTTGATGCAGCTGCTCCGATTGTTGA
>JAIRQI010000161.1 GCA_031256575.1 Coriobacteriales bacterium | reverse complement strand
CCACTTCCGAAACACCAAGGGTAGAATCGTCCCAGCGGTCTCGGTAGCTGGTGCTCCAATCGCCGACAGCCATTGCCACCTGGACATGCTGCCACATCCTGAGCTGGCCTTAGCTCGGGCCCGCTGGCATGGCATCAGGTTTGTGGTCAGCGTGGTTGACCCATCAGAAGACCCGGATTATACCTTCCAGAACCTCTCTAGTTGGCAGAGTCAGGCGGCTGAGCTGCTGAATGCCTGGGCCAGCGCAGAGGGACAGTCGGAGTTGGCGGAGCCGCAGTCGCTACCAGAGTTACCGGAACTGCTGGAACTGCAGGCACCGCATTGCCGGATAATCATCGGCTGTCATCCCCATAATGCCAGTAAATACAGTGACGCGCTGGAAGCTGAGCTGCGAAACTATCTAGAAGACCAACGCACAGCAGCAATCGGCGAGATTGGCCTAGACTACCATTACGATGCATCACCGCGTGAGACCCAGCGCGAGGTGTTTAGTCGCCAGTTGGCGCTGGCCAGGGAGTATGGCTTGCCGGTAGCCCTGCATTTGCGCGAAGCCCATGCCGATGGACTGGCTATCATGGACCAGGTCGGTTGGCCACCTGCCGGTGTGCTTTTGCACTGCTTTACCCTAGGGCCAAGAGAGTTGCAGCCCTTTTTAGATAGAGGCGCTGTTGTGGCTTTCGGTGGTACACTGACATTCAAGAAAGCCGACGAGCTGCGCCAGACAGCTGCTCAGACTGCTTTAGAAAAGATAATGACCGAGACTGATGCTCCCTTCATGACTCCCGAGCCACTGCGCGGAACCCTCTGTGGCCCAGAGCACACATTGTTCACCGCCGCCCGCTTGGCAGAGACTCGCTCAGCCAGCCAACCTGAAGAAGTTTATCAGCTGCTGACAGAGGTCTACCAAAACGCCCTCGCTTTCTTTGACCGACCACGGCTCGCTTGAAAGGATTGAAATGAATGAGAACAGCTTAGGGAAGCAGGATTTGTCGGCTACTAGTGAGCCAACCACCAGTGAGCCGGCTATCAGCGAGTCGACCTCCGACGAGCCGGCTGCTAAAAAACCGGACATCCTGTTTATCTCTGGGTCTCCTCGCCGCAAAGCTTCGGTGGCCTTAGTCGAGCTGCTGGAACAGGGAGCCCGCAAAGCTGGCGCCCAGACCCAGCACTTTTTTCTCTCAGAGAAGCATATCGACCCCTGTAATGGCTGTGGCAGCTGCGAGAAGACAGGAGTCTGTGTTCTGACGCAGCGTAATACTGATAAACACCCGGCCGACGATTATCTAGAGCTTAAAGCCGTGCTAGACCGGGTGGATGCGGTCGGGATAGTTGCACCCTTGTACTTTGCCGGCCCAACCGCCCAGTTCAAAGCCCTAATGGACCGCTTTCAGCCGTACTATGCCCAACGCTACCTGATTGGTATCAAACCTCCGCCAAAGCGCCCAGCCCAGCTCTATGTGGTCGGAGCAGGGGGAGACCCGCACGGTTATGCTCCCTTGGTCGGGATTACCCGCAGTGCCTTCAATGTAGCCGGTTTCACTTTAGAGAAGGTGCACGATTTCGTGGGCTTTCTGACTCCCCATGATACGGCAGAGCTGTACACCAAACTGGAGAAGGACGGCCCAGCGACTACCGAGCTGGTACGTCTGCAAAGAAAAGCTGCCCGTCAAGAAGAGTTCGAAGCCCGCGCTATCTCAGCTGGTGGAGCCTTTACCCGTTATGTGGTCAAGCAGCAGGAAGCCAACCAGCTAGAAGCCCAACTAGAAGAGATTCAAGCTGAGCTGGAGCAACTGAAGACGGTTGGTGACCGGCCGATACCAAGAACCTCGGATAGCTCCCGCATTCGTTATGACAGCCGTGATGCTATTGAATTGGAGTACCGCAACCTGATTCGCCGAGGTCGCAGTGAGTGTCGTGACCTGGGTATCGACCGCAGCTTGTTCAGCGACGACGAATCCGACCTGGGAGGAGAGCTGGGAGGAGAGCTGGCGAACGATAGCGATGCTAGCCCAAGCAATGTCAGCCCGGGTGGCAGCATCGACCAGGACTAGCAGCTGATTCGTGTAGACCGCGAGACCAAGAAGACTGCGTAGACATAAAACATGCCATGCTTTTCTCCACTGGCCTCACCGGCTGCGACTATCGCCAGCCTGCAAAAATGGGGACTGTATACCAAGAAGTCACTTGGCCAGCATTTTCTGATTGACGACGGAGTGATTGGCCGAATCTTGCGCTTGGCCGACCTTCAACCGCAGATTCCGATTGTTGAGATAGGCCCGGGTATCGGCACTTTGACCGAAGCGCTATTGAAAGCTGGCGGTCAGGTCTTGGCTGTTGAGATTGACCAGCGCTTCGAGCCTTTGCTGGCCGACCTTGCCGAGCGCTACCCCCAGCAGTTCAACTACCTGCTGACTGATGCCTTGACTTTGCTTTCTGAGGACCTGCCCGGACGTTTTGACATAGTAGCCAATCTGCCTTACGCACTGGCGGCGACCATCGTCTTGGATGCTTTTCAGCGCTACGACGGTTTAGAGACAGCCACCGGGATGGTCCAGCGCGAGGTCGCTCAACGCATAATGGCCCAGCCCAACACTAAGGCTTACGGAGCTTTCACAGTCAAGCTGGCGCTCTTGGCAGAGGTGCGGGGGAGCTTTGCGGTCAGTCCCAGCAGTTTTCTGCCTGCTCCGCGGGTTGATTCAACCGTCATCAGCCTCAAACGCCTTACTGGGGATAAGACCCTGGCGGCAGGGGAGCAGCAAACCAACCACTTACGCTGGGAGTTTGCCCGGCAGATTATCGACGCGGCTTTTGCCGAACGGCGGAAGACCTTGCGTAACTCACTGCGCTCCAACCTGAACGGACAGCCAGCAGTAGCAGGCAGTCTTCCAGACACCCCAGCAGATGCAGAACAAAAGCCCAAGGTCTTCTCCACAGAGATAATTGACTCGGCTTTGGCACTGGCTGGCGTGGCCGGAGGGCGGCGCGCCGAAAGCCTCAGCGTGCAGGAATTTGTTGAATTGCAGTTGGCTTTTCAGGCATTTTTTAGGTGAAATGCGGCTAGTTGGCTGCCAGTCGTTTATACTAGCTCAGTTGACTTGAACAGAGGAGAGAGATGTCTAAACACAGCACTCGTCACCGCCGCCTTGCTAATCTGCTGGCATTTGTCATCAGTATCAGCCTGGCCCTGCCGCTCATTGGCTGCAGCACTCCGGTTGAGAGACCGGCCAACCCAGACCGCGTGATACGTATTGGAACCATGGCTACCGAGGACATGCTGCCTTATTGGCTGGCTGAGCGGGACAAGATGTTTACGGCGTACGAGCTGAAAGCCGAGGTCATCACTTTTCAGTCGGCTCAAGAACTCTCCACGGCTTTTGCGGCTGGAGAGATAGACATGGCAATGACCGATGCCATGGTCGCTGTCTCCCTGGTCGCCGGCGGAACTCCGCTGCAAATACTCTGGGTGACGCTGGGAATGAACGCTGACGAGGGGCGCTTTGGTATCTTGGCTAACCCGAACCGCGGCATCAATAGCTTGCAAGACCTGGCCGGAGTGCCGGTGGCGATTGGCTCTAATACCATTGCCGAATACACCTTCGACCGTCTGATGCTGGCAGCCGGAGTACCCGCCGAAGACATCGCCTATGAAGAAGTCATGAAGGTCCCGGTCCGCTACGAGATGCTGGTCAACGACCAGGTAGCCGC
>JAIRQI010000135.1 GCA_031256575.1 Coriobacteriales bacterium | reverse complement strand
ACTCGGCGGGAAGCATTGAGCAGACCAGCGGCACAGTGTTGCGTATTGCTACTGCTGTAATAGATGGCAACTCGCATTTCTACCTGACCTTAGAAGACGACCCGAATATCTACGACTGTGCCCTGCCCGACCTGATGCTGGTATTACAGGTGCAAGTTGGCGATACGGTGCGACTGAGCTACCGGCCATCAGATGATGTCTGTGAAGTGCTCAAGCTGGAGCTGACAGGTAGAAAGCCATAAGCAATGACGGCTCTGGTGTACATTTCATCGAATACAAGACGCTAACCAAAAATGGACAAGTTGGTGTATGAAAAGCATCCAAATCGGCATTTTTTAGGCGTCTATAAAGAAATGACTCTGATGAATTTTATAATTGTCTTTCATTAGTGCAGGTCAAAGACTATGCGGATAAGACCTTGCATTCTCAATCTGAATGAAAATGCCGATTTGGATGCTTTTCATACACCAACTATCCGTTTCCTGGCAGGCAAGATTTACGACGAGTGTGGTAGTGCTAAGACTGCCTTCATCTTCTCTTGCACGCATCCTCCCGAAGCACCATAAAGACAAGGTCTTTAAGGTTAGCGCGAGCTCAAGCAGCAGTAAACGCTAGGGCTAGTGCTAGATGCTGCGCGGACTTCTGCGAAGCAGTGGAGCGAAGCGTCTGGCACTAGCCCGGCTCAGTACCGCTACAACGCTAGGGCTAGTGCTAGATGCTGCGCGGACTTCTGCGAAGCAGTGGAGCGAAGCGTCTGGCACTAGCCCGGCTCGGTACCGCAGCGCAGCACTGAAACAAGCATTGGCCCGGCGGCACCGCAACCCCGGTTTTCTCCACATGAAATAGCTAGCTTGCAAGTGCAGCCTGCACAGGGCCTACTTGCAATTCAAGATTCAATCAACAAATATCCTTTGAGCACCCTTTAAGCTCTTCTGAGGTGGTAGATTATGCTGAGCATTTATTCGTTGAACAGCTTGACTCTCGGTTGATGGGAGTCATTATGCCTGCCTCAGGGGCAGGTGCTGTATTGTCCGACAACCACATGAATTGGAGTTGAGAATGACGGGAATGGAAGTCTTCGACAAGAGTCGAGGTCTCCAGCTGATTGAGGATATCTATGCCTCAGTGGAGACCCGGCTTAAGGGAAGCACCAAGACCACCTGTCCTGTGGAATTCGCCAGCGGTTTTGTTAAGCTGGCGGGAGCTCAGAGCTGTGGCAAGTGTACCCCTTGCAGGATTGGTCTGTCCCAGTTGGCCACCTTGTTGGACAACATCCTCGATGGCTACGGTTTCATTGAGGACCTGGACCTAATCACCGAACTGGCAGAAGGCATTTATGCTTCCGCCGATTGCGCCATCGGCTACGAGGCAGCAGCTGTGGTGCTCCGTTCAGTCAAAGGCTTCGCCGATGACTTTATCTATCACATCGAGATGAATGACTGCTCTGCAGATGAGTTCGCGGCTGTGCCCTGTTCGGACGGCTGCCCGGCTAATGTGGATATTCCTGGCTATATGGCTCTGGTCGCAGCCGGGCGATACACTGACGCGGTCAGCCTGGTACGCAAGGACAACCCCTTCTCGGTAGCCTGTGGCTTGATTTGCGAGCATCCCTGTGAGGCTTATTGCCGTCGCGCCTTAATGGATGACCCGATTAACATCCGCGGTATCAAGCGCTTCGCCAATGACCAGGCTGATGCTGATGTCTTGCCGGCCAAGGCTGCAGCCACCGGTAAGCGCATCGCCATCATCGGTGGCGGCCCCTCGGGGTTAACGGCAGCCTATTACCTGGCCTTGATGGGCCATTCGCCAGTCATCTTTGAGCAGCGTAAGTACCTCGGCGGCATGTTGCGCTACGGCATTCCAGCGTACCGCCTGCCTCGTGAGGTCTTGCAGAAGGAAATCGATTTTCTGCTCTCCGCCGGCATTGAGACCCATACCGAGACCTCGGTTGGCACTGATGTCTCCGTGCAGCAGTTGATTGATGAATACGACGCAGTCTACATTGCCATCGGCGCCCATACTGAGAACAACCTGGGTCTGGCTGGCGAAGACGCAGAGGGGGTTTTCTCCGCAGTCCAATTGTTACGAATGATGGGAGACAACCAAAGCGTCGACTTCTCGGGCAAGAAGGTCGGGATTGTCGGAGGCGGCAATGTGGCTATGGATGCCGCCCGTACCGCCCTGCGTTTGGGAGCCAAGAGTTCGAGTATCATCTATCGTCGCCGGGTGTTGGACATGACCGCCCTGCCGGCTGAGATTGAGATGGCTCGGGCAGAGGGTTGTGAGCTACTAGAATTAGTCGCTCCAGCAGCCATCGAGACCGTGAATGGCAAGGTCAGCGGTTTGACAGTGCAGCCACAAATGGTCGGCGAGATTGTTGATGGCCGCCCCCGTCCCAAGGCCTTGGATGCTGAACCTTATACCATTCCTTGTGACATCTTGGTGCTGGCTATCGGCCAGGCTATCGACTCCTCAGTTTTTGAGGCAGCTGGTCTGCCGGTCAAGCGAAACCTGATTATCACCGAGAAAGATGCCAGCGTACCGGGCTATACCGGAGTCTTCTCGGGTGGCGACTGTGTTACTAGCCCGTCCTCGGCAATCATGGCGATTGCTGCTGGCAAGGCTACTGCCAAAAACATCGATGCCTTCCTCGGCTTTGACCACTCCATCAGTGTCGATGTCGAGATTCCAGCGGCTTTGGCCAAGGGCAAGGCTTACTGCGCCCGCTCCAATATGGTTGAGTTGATTCCAGAGATTCTAGCCGGAAACTTCAATGCAACTGAGCATGGCTTATCGCTACAGGAAGCTTTGCAAGAAGCCAATCGTTGCCTACGTTGTGACCACTTCGGCTTAAGCGCTTTGACTGGAGGGAGGTGCGAGAAATGGTGAAGCAAGTAACTGTGACAATCAACGGTAAGACCGGCTCCGTACCCGAAACAATGACCATACTCTCAGCGGCTACCTCGCTGGGCATCAAGATTCCGACGCTTTGCCACTATTATGGCATCAATGAGGTTGGTGCCTGCCGGGTCTGTGTGGTCGAGGTCGAAGGCAACGACCAGCTGGTCGCAGCCTGTAACAACCTGGTTGTCGATGGCATGGTCGTCCAGACCAACAGCGCCAAGGCCAAGGCCACCCGTAAGCTGAACGTCGAGCTGATTTTGTCGCAGCACGATGTGCAATGCACCAGCTGTGTTCGGGGAGGTACCTGTGAGCTGAGGCAACTGGCCAATGATTTGAACATCATCGACCAGCGCTTTGAGCAGAAGATAGAGCCCTTTGAGTGGAATATCGATATCCCGCTGATTCGCGATGCCAGCAAGTGCATCAAGTGCATGCGCTGCATCAATGTCTGCAAAGAAGTGCAGGCCACCAACATCTGGGACCTCAAGAACCGGGCCACCCGCACCACCATCGGTGTCAGTGACGGCGACCTCCTAGAAGACAGCAAGTGCGCTCTCTGCGGCCAGTGCATCGTGCGCTGTCCGGTTGGCGCCCTGCGCGAGCGCGACGATACCGACCGGGCACTCGCCTAC
>JAIRQI010000114.1 GCA_031256575.1 Coriobacteriales bacterium | reverse complement strand
GCTCGCATCGCTACCGATTTTGTTCGTCGCTCGATTGAGGTGCTGGAAGAAGGCCATGCTGTCTGCGGAGGTCCGCGACCAGTTGTTTTAGAGCTGCCCGACCCCTGGCAAGAGACTTTGCTGGCAGCGGAGGTTTCTGTATTTGGTGCCTCTGCTGCTGGATATAGGCGTCTGCAGCCGGCTCACTCGGCGCGGTCGGTCTTTCATGGCGCTTATCGACGACAGGTGTTTGAGCAGGTGGGCAAATATGACACGCGCTTACAACGCACCGAGGACAATGACATGAGCCAGCGTATTCGAAAAGTAGGTTTTCAGATTTACTTTGACCCGCGTATTCGCTCTGAGCAGTACCTGCGACCCAGCTTGGCAGGAATGCTTAGGCAAAAAGCTGCCAACGGGTATTGGATTGGCCGGACCATCTGGCTGAAACCTTTAGCGGTCTCCTTCATGCATCTGGTGCCCTTACTCTTCGTAAGTGCGGTCATTGCGGGGCTGTTGCTTGGTTTCTTTCTGAACTGGCTACCGTTGATAGCCTTGGCGGCGGTCTATCTGCTGGCCAGCCTCTTCTTCAGTGTGCTAGCAATCGTTAGAGCTTCTGATTCGCGTCTCTCAATGCTGGCTCTGCCTGTTATTTTTCTACTGCTTCATTTAGCATACGGGTTTAGCACATTAGGCGGGCTATTGCACGGCTACTGCCGACCTATCTATCGCTCCTTCGTGCCTTCGAAACCATCAGACCAGAAGAGCTAATCATTAAGAGTCAGTAGCTAGGCATTCCTCGCTAGAGTCTGTTGTGACATTCTGTGTAAGAGCTTGTGTGAAACGCTACACAGAAAGAGGAAACATGGCTACAAACCTGGCAATAGACAATGATTTACTTGACCTTGCCTTACAAGTAGGGAGGTTGAGAACAAAGAAAGCGACTTTCACTCTCGCTTTAGAGGAGTTTATACGCCACCGCAAATCACAAGAGATAATCAAGCTACAAGGAACTATTGATTATGATGAAGATTATGCTTACAAAGCCATACGCAGCCTGCAATCGAATGGCTAATAATGGCAAAGGCTGACTCGTTAATGCTTATTGACTCTTCTGCTTGGTCTTTGTTTCTACGTAGAGCAGACAAGCATCGCACTAACGAAAGCGTGACTGAAATCAGTAAATTCATAGTAGAGACTCCAATTGCAGATCTTTACCAAACACTCATAGTTCTAGAGGTAGGTATCGAACTCCATCTTCAGCTCACTTGCAGATGAGCATGAGCAAGTATCAATAACCCAGCCTATCCTTAAAGCAAATGTGGAGAAATACGAAGGTCTTATCCACATAGGCCGGTGCTGGCTGAGTTTGACTAGTTTGCTGACTACTAATCGGCGAGCCAAACGGCGAGCCAGATATTGATGCTTGCCAAAGATTGGAAGGTTGGTGGTTCATTTGCATCCAAATCGGAAGATTTTATTGCTTCGAACGAGAAGTCGTTGTCAAGTGGTATGTAAAATACCTGATAGATAGCTTGGAGTTGAAACACCGATAAATGTCTAGCACAAAAAAATGCCGATATGGATGCTTTTCAAGCACCAACTGTAATATTTCTGGCATGGAACTATTCATCACACATAAATCTGCCTTGGAGTATTGGCGTTTGCATGGTATGACACAGATTGACCGGAATCATCGTCATCGAAGGAAGAACCCTCCGGCTGAGATTCCTAGATTCAAAGAATTGAAGCTAAGAGATGTTCGAGGTCTTACCTATCCTCTTGAAATCACGGTAAGAGCACGCGAATCAATCAAGAAATCGAAAATAATCCGAGCACATGTATTTAGTAGAGATCTGCCAGAGGGTAGCATCATTGATGTCGGCAATGGGTTGTATGTAGCATCTCCTGAGCTTTGTTATTATCAACTTGCAGGCAAACTACCTCTACCGAAAAAGCTTCAATTAGCACTCGAATTCTGCGGATCGTATTCATTGCCTGCCAACAACGCTGTCCGTAGCGATCCCTCGTTTGTGGACAAGGGCTTTATAGAGCGACCAGCTCTCACCAGTAAAGAGAAACTATCTGCTTTTTACTATCAAATGAGGAATTCAATCAATCAAAGGCAGACTTCAAGCAGCTTACGCTTCATAACCAATGGTTCAGCCTCACCAATGGAAACAGCACTCATTATTCTACTTACCTTGCCTTTTCATTATGGTGGCTACGGTTTTGAACTGCCTGAACTCAACATACCGATAACTCCAGTCAAGGCAGCTAAACAGAATTCCAGCAAGAGCTAGAATCGATGTGACTTATATTGGCGAAAACTAAACTGGCTATGGAATACGACAGTGACAAGTATCATTCAGGATCTAAGCAAATTGCGCGCGACTCAATGAAACGTAACAGTCTACAAGCGATGGGAGTAACCGTCATCACAGTGACAAAACAACAGGTCAACAGCACTTATGAACTCGAACGAATAGCAAGGCAACTGGCTATTTATTTTGGTAGGAGGTTAATGCATAACAACGCTAATGATTTCTACAAAGCTCACCGCAGGTTGCGCAACCTACTAGGGATTCGAGATGGGGATGAGTACTTGGCTTAGAGCTTGTAACAAGAGATAGGGATTAATAGCTCACACAAACCTGCATATCACTCCGATACAGTCTGCCAACATCGCTCCTGAGCTGTTAGCTTTAAGAACTACCATCATGTTACAATAGACTGTCTGAACAGGAGGTTTACGATCTGATGAATGTCAGGCTGAGCGGGAAGGCGGTGTTCCTGATTCTCTGGGACATCTTTGCCACCTATATAGCCTTTATTTTTGCTACTTTTGGAACCAGTCAAGGCGATGATATATTTGCCACTACTGACTGGATCTTTCTCTTCGGTATTGTCGCAGTAGTCAATTTTGGCATCTTTATTATCTTGCGTATGTACAACAACCTCTGGGAATACGCCTCCACCAATGAGATGCTGCAGATTGTCTATGCCACAGTAATCTCGGTGCCGGTCTCTGCTGTCGTCCATTATGTCGCCGGCAACCGTTTGCCCATCCGGGTCTATCTACTGGCTTGGTTTGTTCTAGTCGTCTTGACTGGTGGCGCGCGTTTTGCCTTTCGCTATTGGCGCCATGGCAAGCAGCTGATCAACCAGCGGCCGAACAATGTTTCTCGCCGTAGGACCTTGATTGTTGGAGCTGGCGAGACCGGTTCGCTGACCATCAACCGTATGACAGCAGGAGATTACTCCATGCAAGGTATACCGGTAGCTTGCGTAGACGACGATGTCTCTAAACACGGTCTGCGCATTCATAACATCAAAGTGGTCGGTTCGACCGAAATGATTCAAGACCTGGTTCGCACCCTGGCAATCGAACAGATTGTAGTGGCTATACCTTCTGCGACACCAGATCAACGGCGGCGTATCTATGACATCTGCCTCTCGACCAACTGCCGGCTGTTGACGTTGCCCAACGTTCGTAACCTGCGCATGGAAGAACTAGGCGGTGTACAGCTACGCGAGGTGCAGTTGGCAGATTTGCTTTCGCGCGACGAAGTGGTTTTAGACACCCGGTTAGTCAGCGGCTATCTTGCAGGACGAACAGTTATGATCACCGGTGGTGGGGGATCGATTGGTTCAGAACTGGCTCGTCAGGTAGCTGCTGTCGGCATTGCTAAGCTGATCATCTTCGACATCTATGAGAACACCGCTAATGACCTGCAACGAGAGCTAAGCGACCGCTATCCAGAAATCCCAGTCGTGGTAGAGATTGGCTCAATCCGCGATAAAAAACGACTGGAGAAGCTCTTTAGCACCTATCAACCAGAGGTGGTCTTTCATGCCGCTGCCCACAAACACGTACCATTGATGGAAAACAATCCGCGCGAAGCGGTACTAAACAATGTCTTCGGTACTCTCAACGTGGCAGAAGCTGCTGTCGGTAACGCAGTCCAGTACTTTATCCATATATCAACTGACAAAGCAGTCAATCCGACCAGCGTGATGGGAGCAACTAAACGTCTGGGTGAGATGATTATCCAACGCTTCGCTCAAATCTCACCGACCAAGTTCGCAGCGGTCCGCTTTGGCAACGTGCTGGGATCGAATGGTTCGGTGTTGCCGATCTTTCAACGCCAGATTGCCGAGGCTGGTCCGGTGACTGTGACCGACCCTGATATCACCCGCTACTTCATGACAATCCCGGAAGCCTCGCGCCTGGTCATTCAGGCCGGCGGTATGGCCAAGGGAGGAGAGATTTTCATTCTGGAGATGGGCGAGCCGGTGAAGATCGATGATTTGGCTCGCAACCTAATCAAGCTTTCTGGGATGACTCCGGATGTCGATATCGAGATCAAGTACACCGGGTTAAGGCCTGGGGAGAAGCTCTTTGAGGAGCTGTTGATGGATTCGGAGACCACGTTACCGACTGAAGTCAATGGCATATTGGTTTCGACAGCAATACCGGAGAGCACCGAAACTGTCCAAGCTAAGCTGAGAGCTTTGGAAGCTTGCTTGAATGGTGACGAGCAATCGATTATCGACTGTCTAGCCGAACAGGTGCCGACCTATCGGCATAATGCGTCAAGCCAGCAAGCCAACACTAACGGTGCGTCCAGCCAAACTACCTCACCTGTTACTTCCGGCGGGGAAGCCCCATCTTGCCAAACTATCCATACGGATTCTAGAACTCTGTCAACTTCACCCGATGGTGTAGCTCCAACGATTCCACCCGACGAGGAAATGCAACCTGGCATGGTAACCTCACCTACCTTAAGCGCTTCATCAGCCCCTCCAACCTCACCCACCTCACTCAGCGGGGAGATAGCCCCTCCCCGCTTACCTACAGGAAGCTGAATCTACTTAATGGATACAATCAACGACCGCCTCCGAAACGATTGGTTCATCCTTTCCAGCCTGGTCTCCAAAGACTTCAAACTGAAGTATCGCCGTAGCATCTTGGGAGTCGTATGGAGTGTCTTGAACCCCTTCTTGATGATGATCGTGATGGCCGCAGTCTTCTCGTTCTTCTCTCGTGGTGATACAGCTACCCAACCGTTTCCTGTCTACCTGATTCTAGGAACCACACTCTTCTCGTTGATGTCTTCGGCAACCTCCAGCGGAGCCAGTTCTATAATCGCCGCTGCCAGTATGATCAAAAAGATCCGCATCAACAAAATGATCTTCCCACTAGCCAAAGTGGTCTTTGAGCTGGTCAACTTCATTTTGTCGTTAGTTGCAGTGGTCATCGTGATGGCTTTATTTCAGGTTTGGCCGACCATCTACCTGCTCTACTTGCCATTATTGCTGTTCTACGTAACACTGTTCTGCGCCGGTTTGAGTCTACTTCTGTCAGCTTTAGCAGTCTTTTTCGCTGACATCATCTACCTCTGGGGAGTGATACTCACAGCTTGGACGTATGCTACCCCGTTGTTCTATTCGTCAAGCATTTTGCCGCAACTGATGATTGATATTATGAAGTTCAACCCGATGTACCACTATGTCACCTATTTTCGCTCCATCACGATGTGTGGTATCCAAGCCGATATCGCCAGCCTGATGCATTGTTACATCAACCAGGAGCTTTGGCTGCCAGCCTGGCAACCACCAGGACTGATAGAGAACCTAGTCTGTCTTGGTATCGCAGCAATCACCTTCCTAGCTGGCTATCTAGTATTTCGAGCCACCCAAAAACGCTTTATTCTTTTTGTATAGGTCAAGCAATGATTAAGAACCTAAAAAAACCCGTCAAGCAACCAACCATCAGCAGAGTCGATCCGATCGTCTCGGTCGAAGATGTGACGATGGTCTTCAATATCGCCAATGAGCGGCTGAACAGCTTAAAAGAATACCTCCTCAAACTGGTCACCCGCCAACTCTTTTACCGCGAGTTCAAGGCCTTATCCAATGTTTCGTTGAACGTACAGAAGGGTGATACTTTTGCTATCGTTGGGGTCAATGGCTCTGGTAAATCTACTCTACTAAAGATTATCGCCGGTGTGTTGGAACCGACCAATGGTCGGGTTAGAATCAACGGCCGTATCGCTCCTTTGATCGAGCTGGGAGCTGGTTTCGACTTTGACTTGACAGCTCGCGAGAACATCTACCTAAACGGGGCTCTATTAGGCTACAGTCGGGCTTTTATTGATGAGAATTTCAATGAGATTGTAAGCTTTGCAGAGATGGAGGAGTTTTTGGAGTTACCCATGAAGAATTACTCATCAGGCATGGTAGCCCGGGTCGCCTTCGCCGTCGCTACTGTGATGGTTCCCGACTTACTAATAGTCGATGAAGCACTCTCAGTCGGTGACATGTTTTTTCAAGAGAAGTGTATGGATCGCATCAACACGCTGATCGATAAACATGGAACGACTCTGCTGTTCGTCTCGCACAGCATCGAGCAAGTCGAGCGGCTTTGCAAGCAGGCGATTTGGCTGGAACAAGGCGTAGTGAAGATGTCTGGATCTGCGGAGGAGGTCTGTGAAGCCTATAGCAAAAGCCAGTAGTGACTTATCAGCAGAGCTCTCCCAATCCTTTTTAGAACTAGTCGAGGTCGTCGCACGTCTACGGGCACCGGATGGTTGCCCTTGGGACAGGCAGCAGACTCATGCTTCAGTGGCCCGCAATATCACCGAAGAAGCCGCCGAGGTGGTTGACGCAATCGAGCGCGAGAATCTGACCGACCTACGCGAAGAGCTGGGCGACCTGCTGTTACAGGTATTGCTACAGTCCCAGATGGCCAGCGAAGCAGATGAATTCACGCTTGCTCAGGTGATTGATGGCATCACCCGAAAGCTGGTGCGCCGGCACCCGCACGTCTTTGGCACTACCGCAGCTCTAGATGCAGCAGAGCTTACACAGGCAGCCCGCCAGCATTTAGAAGAGCAAATCCAAGCCGCTGCCAGCCCCGAGGCTGTCCTTGAGCTCTGGGATAACATCAAACTGATTGAGCGTCAACAAAAAAACCAAGACCAGAAAGCGCCTAGCACCCTAGACAGCGTCCCAAACGCTCTGCCGGCTCTGATGCAAGCCCAAGACATCTCGCGTAAAGCCATCTCGGTCGGCTTCGACTGGGCTGGTGTCGAAGAGGTCTGGCAGCAGCTGGCTTCAGAAATCAGTGAGTTCCAGGCTGAGCCCAGCGGCAGTCCGGCGGCTGCCGATGAGTTCGGCGACATGTTGTTCTCGCTGGTCAACATCGGCC
>JAIRQI010000103.1 GCA_031256575.1 Coriobacteriales bacterium | reverse complement strand
AGCCAAGGTCTTCTCCACATGAAAACCAGTATCAGTTCAACATATGGATGTAAGTTCTAATATCGTCTAAAAGTAAACATTGGGTAAAAAAGCGGCTACCGCTTGCCGGATAGCTCTTGCCAGCTTGCCTGCAGTCGCTTAGCATATCCGGTAGATATGACTGAATTGTCCACAGACATCATTATTCAAGGCTGTCAGCCGATTAGCGGTACCATCCAAGCCGGAGGTGCCAAAAATTCCGTGTTGAAACTGATGGCGGCGGCAATTCTGGCCGCGGGTCAGACCCACATCACCAATGTACCGGACATCTCCGACGTGCAGACAATGGCTGAGGTCTTGCGGCAGCTAGGCGTTGCTGTCACTTTGGAGCAGTCCGCTTTGACTATCGACACCAGCACTGTGACCAGTTATGTGGCACCACCAGAACTGGTCAACCAGATGCGAGCCTCGATTGCCGTACTCGGTCCATTGCTGGGACGGTTTCACCAGGCCCAGGTCGCTGTACCTGGGGGATGCAAAATAGGCGAACGCCAGCTCGACCTGCACTTTTCGGCCCTAGAAGCCCTGGGTATGCAGTATCACACCGATACCGTCTATATTCATGCCAGTGCTCCCCAAGGGCTCAAGGGAGCGCCGGTCAACCTGAGTTTTCCCAGCGTAGGAGCGACTGAGAACCTGATGATGGCCGCAGTCCTGGCCGAAGGTGAGACTGTTATCGACAACGCCGCCCGCGAACCGGAGATTGTTGACCTGGCCGACTACCTGGTAGCCATGGGTGCCCAAATCAAGGGAGCGGGAACTCCCCAGATACGCATCATCGGGGTGCGCCAATTGAAGCCGGTTGCCGAGTACCAGACCATCGGCGACCGAATCGTCTCCGGCACCTTTCTGGTAGCGGGAGCCTTACTGGGTGGGCCTTTGACCGTCGAGGGAATCAAACCCGCACACCTGGCAGCAGCGCTGGATAAGCTAATCAGCATGGGTGTGACGGTCCAGGCAAAAGAGAATTCCATCACCGTCTTTCGCGAGCGCCCCTTGATTCCGCAAAACATCCAGACCTTGCCTTTCCCAGGCTTTCCTACCGATTTACAACCTCAGTTCATGGTTTTGGACTGCCTGGCAAAAGGCCAAGCTCTGGTGGCGGAGAATATCTTCGAGAACCGCTTTCAGCATGTCAGAGAACTGCAGCAGATGGGCGCTCACATAAAGACCCAGGGGCACTTTGCCACAGTAGAGGGAGTAGAACAGCTGCAAGGAGCCATTGTTCAGTCGTCTGACCTACGCGGTGGAGCTGCCCTGGTGCTGGCTGGACTGGTAGCCAAAGGCCAGACCCGGGTGACTAATACCGAGCACATCGACCGTGGCTACGAACGCCTGACCGAGAAGCTAAGCGCGCTGGGAGCCACACTAACCCGCGCCGGATGGCGAACGGCTGGGTGAGCAGAATGGCCGGAATCAACTACGCTTGTGGAGACAAGCTCGGCGACCTAGCTGTTGTTACCTGCCGTGTAACAGCAGAAAAACAAGCCCTGACACAGTTGACCTGGTAGACTAGAATAAATCGAGCTCGACGATTCTCTTTACCGGCCACCAAGCAGCAAAGCCAGGCAACAAGGCACAGGCTGCAAGGCCAGGCGGCCCGCCACCTAGCAGCAAGGCCCAGGCAGCAAAGCACCGGTAGCTCGACAAAGCCAGCATAACGAAGGAGAACCCAGGGAATGCCATCAGGCAAAAAGAAACAAAGCCGCGACCGATACAAACCAAAAGAAGTCAACTTGGTATCTGCCCGCTCAGCTGCCTATGCTGATGTAGCAGCCCTCTCACGCGGACAATCAGCAGAGAAATACGCCAAGACGCGAGCCAAGCGAGCTCGCAATAAAGTGCTCGGTACAGCCTTCAGCATCATATTGATTGCTGCTTTGGCAGCAATCGCTGCTACTGTCGGAGTCTATAAGCTGATTCTCGAGCCACATTTCAACGCCAACATCCAGACCCGTCCGGGTGAGGCCAGCATGACGGACTTCACTAACGAGATTTACGAAGACCTCTTTGATGCGCCGGCTAGCCCGATGGACCCCTTCTTCATCCTGCTCATCGGGGTAGACAATGAAGGCATTAACGACCTGCCTCGCTCCGACACCCTGATTTTAGTCTATGTCGACCCCGGGCAGAAAAAGGTGGCTATGGTCTCAATCCCCCGTGACCTTTATGTTCCGATTGCCGGTTATGGAAAGACTAAAATCAACGCTGCCTATGCCTATGGTGAGATGGAGCACAACGAATACCTGGCTGGGCGACGTGAACGCGACAACAGCGGCCCAGCCCTCTGTATCCGTACCGTCCAGGAACTCTGCGGGATTGAAATCGCCTACTTCGCTGAAGTCAACTTCGGCAGCTTCATCCAGTTGGTAGACAAGCTGGGCGGAGTCTATGTCGATGTACCGGTAGCAATCAACGACCCTGAAGCCGGCCCCTCGATTCTATCCGCAGGACCGCAGGTCTTAAACGGCGAGCAAGCCCTGACCTTCGTTCGCTCGCGGCGTTTCGTCATCGGCGACTACCAGCGCCAGGCCAATCAGCGTACCTTTCTGCAAGCTCT
>JAIRQI010000101.1 GCA_031256575.1 Coriobacteriales bacterium | reverse complement strand
CGTCATGAAGGGAGCATCAGTCTCGGTCATTATCTTTTCTAAAGCAGTCTGAGCAGCTGCTTGGCGCAGCTCGTCGGCTTTCTTGAATGTCAGTGTACCACCGAAAGCCACAACAGCGCCGCTGTCTAAAAAGGGTTGCAGCTCTCTTGACCCCAAGGTGTAACAGTGTAAAAGCACTCCTGCCGGTGGCCAACCGACCTGGTCAAGGATTGCCAATCCATCGGCATGGGCTTCGCGCAAATGCAGGGCTACCGGCAAGCCATACTCCCTGGCCAGCACCAACTGGCGACGAAACACCTCGCGCTGGGTCTCACGCGGTGACGCGTCGTAATGGTAGTCTAAGCCAATCTCGCCGATTGCTGCTGTGCGTTGGTCTTTTAGGTAGCTTCGCAGCTCAGCTTCTAGCGCATCACTGTATTTATTGGCATTATGGGGATGACAACCGATGATTATCCGGCAATGCGGTGCCGCCAGCTCCAGCCCTGCCAGCTCCGCCAGCTCCGACCGTCCCTCTGCACTGGCCCAGGCATTCAGCAGCTCAGCCGCCTGACTCTGCCAACTAGAGAGGTTCTGGTAGGTGTAATCCGGGTCTTCCGAGGGGTCGACCACGCTGACCACAAACCTGATGCCATACCAGCGGGCTCGGGCTAAGGCCAGCTCGGGATGCGGCAGCATGTCCAGGTGGCAATGGCTGTCGGCAATTGGAGCACCAGCTACCGAGACCGCTGGGACGATTCTACCCTTGGTGTTTCGGAAGTGGTAGTCGAAGAAGGTATCATCAGCCTCGACCATCTGGGCTGCAGCACTGCTGACATTGCTAATCTCTCGCACTTAAGTCCTACTCTTCAAACCGAATCAATGCACACACACCTAATCACAAGAATCCACAAGAATCCACAAGAACCCCGCTCCCGACCACACCCAACCTGGCTACTCTTCGTCCAGGTCCAGGTCGTCTTCAGACAGACGCGGGAACAAGGGGTTGCCGATTATCACGCGGTTACCCGCTGGCAAGCCTCCCCATTGGCTGGCCTGCTTAAGATTATCAACCAAATGAATGTCTCCCAGTCCCAACCGCCGCCAGACCTCTGCCGAGCTGTTGGGCATCACTGGAGCAAAGAACAGGGCAGCAATACGAATTGCTTCCAAGCAGTTGTAGAGTACAAATGACAAGCGGTCCGCCACCGTAGGAGCCGAGGCATCATCCAAAGATATCCCGGCGGCTTCAGCTGCCTCTGCTTCCTCTGCCGCAGCCTTGGCCAAGGACCAAGGCGCGCTCTCCTCCAGATAAAGATTTGCCCGGTCTACCAGCTGCAGCACTTTGCCGAAAGCCGCTGTGAAGTCTAAAGCTTCGACGGCCTGGATGTATTCGGTATGCAGGCCAGCAGCCAGGTCAGCCAGGGGGTTATTCATCTCCCGGGTCAAGGCCTGGCTTGTCTTCGGCCAAAGCTCAGGAACCTCTGCCGCCAGATAACGGTCGGTCATATTAAAGACCCGCGAGCAGAGGTTGCCCCAGCTGTTGGCCAGGTCGGCGTTGTAGACCTGCAGCATGCGCTGTTGAGAGACCGAGCTGTCGTTGCCAAACTGGATGTCGACCAAGAAGAAGTAGCGGTAGCCGTCGACGCTGAACTTCTTCGCCAGAGTCAGCGGAGCCATGGTATTGCCACGTGATTTGCTCATCTTCTGGCCGTTGGTCAGAAGGTAGCCGTGCACGAAGACCTTGGCCGGCAAGGGCAGGTCGGCCGCCATCAACAGCGCCGGCCAAATCACACAATGAAAGCGGATGATGTCTTTGGCAATCAGATGCACGTTGGCCGGCCAGTAGCGGCTGAGTCGGGCCTGGTCCAAGGCATCGTCTGAGCCGTAACCGATGCCGGTCAGATAATTAATCAAGGCATCAATCCAGACATAGGAGACATGCCCCGGAGCAAAGGGAATCGGTACTCCCCAATCGATAGCAGTGCGGGAGACGGAGAGGTCCTTCAAACCTCCGCTGACGAAGGAGATGACCTCATTGCGGCGGGTCTCCGGTTGAATGAAATCTGGGTTTTGGGCGTAGAAATCGAGCAGCGGCTGCGTGTAATCGGAGAGCCTGAAGTAGAGGTTCTCCTCCTCCATGAAAACCAGCGGCCGCACACAATCCGGACAAAGCGGCTCCCCCGTGCTGGCATGGGCGCTCAAACCCTCCTCGGCCCGAGCGGCGGCGAATTCAGCAAGCTGCTCGTCGGTGAAAAAGGTCTCGTCCGGCACACAATAATAGCCGCTGTAGGTGCCTTTATAAATCGCATCCTTCTCGTAAAGCAGGCTAAACAGCTGCTGGACACCTCGCATGTGCCGCTCTTCGGTGGTGCGAATGAAATCATCGTTAGTGACATCTAGCGCCGCCCAGGTATCCACGAAGGCCGGCAGCATGCTGTCCACCCATTGCTGGGGAGTCATGCCCGCGTCGGCACCAGCCTGAGCGACTTTCTGGCCATGCTCGTCCATACCGGTCAGAAAATAAGTATCCCGGCCATCCATGCGCATGACCCGGGCCAAAGTATCAGCAACGATAGTGGTGTAGGCACTTCCCAGGTGCGGAACACCATTGACGTAGTAAATCGGTGTGGTCAGATAATAGGTCTGGGTTTTCTCTGTACTCATCGCTGCCTTCCCTCATAGATGCTTGATTGATGTCTTTGACATTGTAGCCTGAAATGTACCCGAGTCGGAGTGACTGGGGAGAAAACCGGGCTGTTCGGTAGCTGTCTGGCGTCATCTGTCTGCAGGCGGGTTGCCTGTTGGTTGCGGCTTGCTGGTTATTGGACGCAGCTGGTTACTGAGTAGCAACTGCCTGCTGGCTGGCCGCTTGCTGAGCGTCAGCTGCCTGCTGTTCGGTAGCTGTCTGGCCGCCTGCTAGTTAGCTGCCACCCAACCCCATACCGCAAATCGCAGGGCCCCTGCTGTGTGTTGCTTGAGCAGGGGCCCTGATTGGTTTTGCAGCTTTTAGTCGGCTAGTGTTGCGCCCGCTGCCGGTAGATAAAGCGGATGGTAATCACTTGCTCACCATTGATGAAGCCTTGCACCGGGTCGCTTGTGTCGTCCCAATAGCCAGGTTCATAGCCAATGAGAGACGGGGGCTCATAGGGGCCGTAGTCACCGAAGTAGACGGTCTCGGTCTTCTTGTCAATCAGCTGGTTAGTAGCATAGGTGACATACTCGATGTTGATAGTTGCTGTCATCTGCTCATAGCCGTAGACGATGACTGCCTGCTGACCGCTTTCTAGATA
>JAIRQI010000045.1 GCA_031256575.1 Coriobacteriales bacterium | reverse complement strand
CACATCGGCTTTTTGGGTGATTCGACATTCTTTGCCAGCGGCATCACCGGAGTCATCAACGCCGTCTACAACCGGGCTGATGTGACTTTGGTGGTCTTAGACAATTCGGCGACAGCGATGACCGGAGGCCAACCACACCCAGGTACCGGCCAGCGCATGGCGGCCGATGCCAGCCCTCAAGACAGCGACCTGCAGCCAGTGAACATCGCCAGACTGCTTGAAGCTTGTGGAGTTGGTTGTGTGCTGGAAGCCGACCCGCTGGACCATCCAGCTGCTGTTGCAGCAGTCAAGCAGGCAGTTGACTATCAGGGTGTCAGCGTCATAGTCTTCTCCTCACCTTGTATTAACTTGGGAGTAAAGCAAGCAGTATTATCAGTCGACCCAGAGAAATGCCGATTCTGTAAGCGCTGTGTACGCCGCCTGGGTTGCCCGGCTCTGGTACTTGGCAACAAACAGGTGCTAATCGACAGCAGCTCTTGTAACGGTTGCGGGCTTTGTAGCCAGGTCTGTCCATACAAGGCGATTGGTGGTGCTGCATGAGCCAAAACATCGTCATCGCCGGAGTCGGTGGGCAGGGCACGATATTAGCTTCCCGCTTGATTGCACAAGCAGCAATCAATGAGAATAAACAGGTGCGCTCCGCCGAGACCATTGGCATGGCTCAGCGCGGAGGCAGCGTTTTAGGACATGTTCGGGTGTTTGATGCAAATGATGCGCACCCCCCGATGTCACCTTTAATCGGACCCAGCCAGGCTGATTTGCTGATGGCCTTTGAGCCGGCTGAGGCCGCCCGTAATCTGCATCTGCTGAAGGCCGGTGGATGTTTGATCAGCGCAGATAAGGCGATTATGCCCGTTCACGCTCAACTGGCTAAAGATATCAGCCAGGTCTATGACGTGAACCGGGTCTTATTGTGGCTGAATGAGCATTCCAATCCGGACAGGCCAGACAGCTTTCAGGTTTACCTGGTCGACGGACAGACCATCCTAGACAGCTTAGGGTCAAGCAAGGTCCTAAATGTCGTTTTACTGGGTGTCGCTCTGTCGGTAGCTGCCTTGGGGGTCCAAGAGACCAGCCTCCTGGCTGCCTTGCAAGCCCTGGTTCCTGCCCGCTTACTCGACTTGAATCTCCAAGCTCTTGCAGAGGGAAAGGTATATGGCACAAAACATGAAAGACCAACAATGGTTGCAGATAACCAAGCTGTTAGCTGATATCAAAGACAAAAGCCCGTTTTATTCGCAAAAATTCGCAGCAATCGACCCCCGCGATGTGCATGACCTGAAGGATTTTCAGGCCCTGCCCCTGACGGACAAGGATGACCTGCGCGATGCCTACCCCCTGAAGTTGGCTGCTGTACCGACTTCTGAAATAGTACGCATCCATTCATCCAGCGGAACCACAGGCACCCCGGTAATCATCCCCTACACTGCTCAGGATGTCATGGACTGGGCAATCATGTTTAAGCGTTGCTACGAATACGCCGGAGTCACCAAAGACGACATCATCCACATCACTCCCGGCTACGGCCTGTGGACGGCGGGCATCGGCTTTCAAGCCGGCGCCGAGTTACTTGGAGCGATGGCAATTCCCATGGGTCCCGGCAATACCGACAAACAACTGCAAATGATGATTGATTTGGGCTCTACCGTGCTGGGAGCTACTTCATCCTATGCTCTTCTACTTGCGGAGACAATCGCCGAGCGCGGTTTGGCAGACCAAATCAAGCTGCGTCGAGGAGTGATTGGCTCAGAACGCTGGGGAGAAAAGATGCGCAACCGCATCGCTCATGAGCTGGGTGTAGAGCTGTATGACATCTACGGCCTCACCGAGATTTACGGCCCAGGTATCGGCATCAACTGCGAATACCAAAGCGCCATGCACTGTTGGGATGACTATATTTACTGCGAGATTGTCAACCCGGATACCGGAGAGGTGGTTGACGACGGGGTCAGTGGCGAGCTGGTCATCACCACCCTGCGCAAAGAAGGAGCTCCCCTGATTCGCTACCGAACGCGCGACCTGACTCGCATCGTAGTAGGTGATTGCCCCTGTGGCAGCACCCATACCCGAATCGAGGCGCTGATTGGGCGCTCCGATGACATGGTCAAAGTCAAGGGAGTGAACATCTTTCCTGCCCACATCGAAGAAGCCTTAGCTATCACCGACCATGCTTCCAGCGAGTATCAGGTGATGATTGACCACATGTATGGTCGCGACATCATGACCGTCTTCTTTGAAACAGCGGCGACTAAAGAAATCCGAGCCGATGTTGAGACTACCCTGCGCCGCAACATCAAAGACAAGCTTGGCCTCTCAGTCATCGCCAAAGCCGTCGACTTGGGAGACTTGCCCCGCTCCGAAAAGAAAACCCGCCGAGTCTTCGACAACCGCTACTGAAAACGGAGTTGGTGAGTTGGAGTTCGCCGAAGTAGAACCGTTGCTTCTTCGGCTTCTACCCATTCCAGCTTTGAAGCAAACCCGTCGCTTCTTCGGCTCCCACCCATTCCAGTAGCGGAAATCCTGTAATTGCCTAGAATTCCCGAGTTCAGTCACAATTTTCGAGGTTAGGTTACAAAATATCGATGCAATCAACCTAATCGAGCGGCTAAATGGCAACTATTCCACGTAATTAAACACTCATGTGGAGAAAATCGAGAGTTTTCTCCACATGAATAGCTTGTTTTCTAATTTCGTTGTAACCCAACCTCAATTTTTGTGACTGAACTCGGGAATTCTAGGCAATTACATGCTTCAAGGGCACAATATCCCACCGACCAGCGGTTTATGCGGGGGATAAGGCCTTCTCTGTAGCTTGAATGGCAATCTTGATGTCTAGCTTCTTGAATTCACGGCGAATCATCAGAGCGGCTGTTAAGACAGCCAGGCTATCTGCGAAGGGGTAACACCAGTAGATTCCGTCGATTCCTAAGAGTGTGGACGAGACCATTGGTAAGACAATCGGCAGCAGGTAGACCAGCGGCAGCATGTAGAGGATTTGCCGGGTCATCGACAGCACCAGTGATTTCAGCGGCTGACCGGTCGATTGAAAGAGGTTGGCGGAAAGCATTTGCAGCCCCATGAAGGGAATCAGGAAGAGTTGGATGCGCATGGCGTGAGCGGTAAAGTCCAGCAAGTCACCTTGGACTCCGAAGACGAAGGCAATTTGCGGTGAGAAGAGCATCACCACCACCCAGAGGGTTGAGCCGATTATCACCATTCCCCGGTAAGCTACCCAGAAAGCCTGCTTGACGCGCTGATAATTCTGGGCTCCGTAGTTATAGCCGAACAGCGGTTGAGCGGCGATTGCACAGCCCATAATCGGGAAGAAGGTGAACATAGCGGCTCGCCCAACCACTCCTAGAGCGGCGAAGGCTCCTCCGGTGCCAATCGGTGACAGGTCACCGTAGTAGCCAATCTGCTTGTTGACGAAGATGCTGATGATGGCTCCGGCGATGGACATGAAGAAGGAAGCTGAGCCCAAGGTGACTATATTCAGGGCAACCTTCGGTTTGATGGGCAGGTTCTTGATGCGCACCTTGAAAGGAGCCTTCTTGCTCAAGCAGAAATAGTGCATGACCGAGAGACAACTGGTTGCTTGGCCAAGCAGGGTTGCCCAAGCCGAACCAGCCACACCCCAATGCAGCACTAGCACAAACAGCCAGTTGCAGAAAATGGAAACCGTGATGCCACAAACCATGGTCAGCAAGGCGCGAACCGGTGCCCCAGCGGTGCGGATGAAGTTGTTGAAGCCCATCCCGAAGAACTGTAAGGTCACTCCAGAAGAAATGATTCCGATAAAGATTCGGGCCGAAGCATAAATCTCATCAGTGGTACCAGAGATACGCAGCAAGGGACCCATGAATATATGCAGGAGGGTCGTGCAGGTGATACCGGCCAGTACGAATAGGGAGAAGGTCGTGCCCATGATTTTCTCGGCTTCGTCTTTACGGCCTTCGCCTAAGCGCAGAGCTACCAGTGCGTTACCGCCAGCTCCCAATAGCATCGAGACAGCCATGGAGAACTGCATGATTGGCATGGAGACAGTAGCAGTAGCCAGGCCAATCTCACCGACTCCCCAACCCATGAAGATGCCGTCGACGATATTGTAGAGGGCATTGATGAGATTGCCGAGGATGGCTGGAATGGCAAACTCCAATATCAGCTTGCCGATTTTCTCAGTGCCCAAGCGGTCGACCCGGCTCTGGTTGTTGCGACCAGAGGGGTTGGAACGAGCAGCTTTAGCTGGGTGAGCTACAGCGTCTGGGTGAGTTGTAGTATCTGGGTGAGTTGTAGATTCTGGATTAGCTACAGCGTCTGGGTTAGCTTCCATGTTCGTACCACCAGTCGAACCAGAGTGTTCGTTCTGGTTGATTATTGGTTTGTCAGTTGAATAATCTGTGATGCTATCGAGTTCCTGTTCATCAACCATCGAGTCTTTCACCTTTGAGCCTCTCAATTACCTGTGCCTGGCGCTATTAATAAACCGCCAGCAATTAAGCCTACGACTAATACCGTCTATGCAAAGGATTGTTTGTAGATCGGGTACTGTAACAGTGTAGCACCACTCACTTTCAGTGTTCAAAGTGACTAATCGATACTAAGAGTGTTTTGTAGATACGTGTCATGGCCATCTACAGAGCATTTCAAGCGTGCAATATATGCTTTCATGCGATGCGATGTACCGCCAGACGGGTACGCCTCCTAGTTCTCCATATGGAGGGAGGTGATACGTATGGATATCTTCGTGATTGCAGCCTGGTCGAGCCTTGGCTCGTTTTTGGTAGCTGTCGCGGGGTTGATCCTCGAGGTCTGGCGAAGACGCCAAGATAAAAAGAAGCGACCACCTGAGTAGTCGCTTCCAATTAACCGGCGTACCCGTCGGCATCCCAAGCCAAACGGCGGGCATCGCATCGATATAGTAGCACTACTTATCTGGACTGACAATACACCTCACTCCACAGTAATTGAACGGCTTGATTCTTACTGGAACTGCAAAGCGGTGGTGCGGTTGTTTACTTAACAAAGTCAAACATGCTGGTGGATCGCCCTCCACTCAAACCCTGTGATCACACAATTTCCTGTTTTATGGCTAAAGCATTACCGACGTACTACAGTGTGATACCAATACAAGAATCCGGTTTGACAATCATCTGAGTGACACGGGGGCCGCTCCTATGTCACTCCCTGTGTCACTCTCCCCATGTCACCGACTCCTTGTCACCGTGAAGCAATGATAACAGCACCTGCTACAATTCTCCTGAGGTCGCAGACGTGTTAAAGCAAGCTAAGGCTACCAGTAAAAGCGGGGTCAATTCAGTTTTCTTGCGTGGAGTTGGCAGACATACGTTAGAGAAGAATGAAACCCGACTACCCGATTATTGTCTTAAAGCATCCAAATGAGTCTACTCGCGGCTAAGAGCAAAAGCGATACATAAGCTGTTTGATTCTGCTAAAAAGACCTAATGATAGTTACTGCTGCTATATGACATAACGGATCAAGATGGAGGACGCATGATGAACGATCACAGAATCATTTTCAACGATATTGATGGAACAAGCGCAGGAATAGGTGTGAACTACAAGGCGTTTATCCACGGGAATCAACGTCTGCGTCTTGTAGAGTTTTCTGAAGGCTTTGAAGAACCTGACTGGTGTACCCACGGTCATGCTGGTATTGTG
>JAIRQI010000036.1 GCA_031256575.1 Coriobacteriales bacterium | reverse complement strand
AGCTGGTCGGCACCGAGTTGAATAGCTTCTCGTGATACACCAGCGGCAAAGCTCGGCTGCTTGAACTTCTTTTTCAGCGACTTGACCTCCAAGTCAGAGACACTGCCTGAAGGCCGCATTACAGCAGTTGCTCCAATCAAACCGGTCAACTCGTCGATGGCAAAGAGGACCTTCTCCATAAACAGCTCGGGCTGGTACCGTGAGTCAGTCATCGACCAACCGTGGCTCATCGCCGATTGGATAACTGACTGGTCGATATCTAGAAAACGCAGTATCTCCTCCCCTTTCAGACAATGCTGCTCGGGATAAAGCTCGAAATCTACATCATGCAGTAAACCGACCACATACCAGTAATCAAGCCGCTCAGGGTCGTGTTCTCGAGCGTACCATTCCAGTACACCAGCAACTATCTGGGCGTGTTGCAGATGAAAGTCTTCCTTATTGTATTGTTTTAAGATTGTCAAAGCCTCTTCACGAGTCGGTATCACTATCGTGCTCCTTTATCAGTCTAGCTGGTTTTACTATTCTTATTAGTATTCTAGTTATTCTACCGCTCAAACCTACCTCTAAAACCCCTGCTCAGCCAGCCATTCTGAAAGGGAGTTCTCGCGGGCTTTGAGTACAGATTGTTGGGCTAGGCCAGCTTGGTCGAGCTGGCCAGTCTTAGGGAGAAGGTCAGCCTGCTCGGGTTGGTCAGCTTGGTCGCGTTGATCAGACTGGTCTAGAAGGTCAGCTTGCTCGAGCTGGCCATCCTGCTCGGGTAGGTCAGCTTGGCTGGTCAGTGGGCCTTGCTTGAACTCCCCGACAATCTGGCCATCCTGCATGAATAGCACCCGCGTGCTGCGAGCAGCAACCTTGGCATCATGAGTGACCAGCATGATTGTCATACCTTCTTGGTTCAGTGTAGTCAGTATCTGCATGACCTCGCTGGTGGCCGCCAAGTTCAGCGCTCCTGTTGGCTCATCAGCGAAAAGCATGTCGGGTTGGTTGATTAGCGCCCTGCAGATTGCCGCCCGCTGCATCTGGCCACCTGAGACCTGGCTGATGTCTTTATCCTTCAGGTCTAATATACCGGTCTTCTGCATCAGCTCGATGGCTCGTTGGTTAATATCAGCCCGCTTTAGGCTTCCGCCCATGTAAGCAGCCAAAACGATGTTGTCTATGATTGACAGGTTGCGCAATAGGTTTCCTTGTTGAAAGACGAAGCCCATCTTCTGCAGACGCAGCTCCGCCAGGTCTTTTTCGGTAAGCTGGTCTAACTCAAGACCTGCGAAGCTGATACTGCCAGAAGAGACCTTATCCATACCGCTGACACAGTAGAGCAAGCTGGACTTACCAGAACCGGATGGCCCCATCACTGAGACAAACTCTCCCTGCTCGATTGTGAGTGACACATCCTTGAGAGCTTGATACTCACCACTTCGGCCGAGTGTATAGACCTTGCTAATAACTGTTGCCTGTAGGATGACGGACATACTACCTCCTGGAAATCGGATAAATACTTCAGCCTGGCTTCGCCAACAACTCGAAAAACTCGAGTTACTCGAATACACCATGGTTCTCGTAGCGCTTGATGGAGCCGAGGCTAAAAACAGCAGTCAGCAGCACTGCCAGGCTGAGTAGCAGTGGACAGAGGATAAAACCGCCAACGAGATCTACCACGAACTCGATACGAGCTGCACCCAGGTTGCGTAGCAGCAAGCCGACCAGCGACTCGCCTAAGGTGTTGGCAGCCACAATACCAAGCCCCAGGCTGACTATCAGGCAGACCACCAGGGATGTCAGGTATTGCAGCCGGATGCTGGAGTTAGGTAAACCCAGACCCTTCATGATGACTATCTGTCGGTGGTCTTTGGCCAGGAGCATCTTTAAGAACAACCCGGTAATCAGGGCATTGATGGCGATGGCGATTATCAGCACCACCCGGGTAACCGACTCGAACTGATTGATGGTAGAGGTCATAGCCTGGCTTGTGAAACTTGTGACATCGTTGACCTTGACCGGAGCAAAACGGTCGCTGAAGCTAGCCAGTTTGGCATCCTGGTCGACACCTTCAGAGAACTTCAGCAGAATCGTGTACCACAAGACATCCTCTGGCTGGTAAGGCAGCATGGCTTGGGCTGACCGGCCATTATTGGTGATGTCTTGGTAGATACCAGAGACCGTCAGAGTGACCAGATCAGCATCGACTCGTATCTCTATCGGGTCTCCGACCGACTTGGCGTAACCATCCGCAGTAAGAAAGGACAAAGCTATCTCTTGGGCAGACTGAGGTGCCCGGCCAGCGATGTAAGGTAACGGAAAAATCGAGAAATCACCATTCTGAATTCCGAGGTTCTCATAGGCTCCTTCTGGGTTAAGCACCTGATAGTTGGCAGTGACCCTTTCAGCGAAGACACTGACATCAGGGTCGTCGGCTAAGACCGCTAAGGCATCCTGAAAGCGGCGGTCGATGTCAGCACTGTACCGAAGGGTTATCAGAGCATCACAGTCACCAATGCCAGCGTAGGTTACAAACTGTGGTGAGCGGATGGTGTTTAAGGTGTTAAGCGGGACGATAATCAGAAAACAGCTGAGTAAGACTACGATGATCGGTGTCAGATAGCTAGGCAAGCGTATTAAGACATCGCGAATGCCCAACAAGAGGCTGGGATGGATAGAGCGGCTGTGGTGCAGAGGTAGAAAACCTTGCCGGAGACGGCCGCGCTGGTCGATACCACGAATCGCCTCAACTGCTGAGACCTTGCGCAGTCGACGGAAAACTACAGCACAGAAAGCCACAATCACCAAAAAGACCAGCAGGACTCCTATTGCCGGCAACAGAAAAGTCGCCCAGGAAACCTGGGCATTGCCCATATAGAGCCGGACAGATGCAGTAAAGAAGCTGGCAAAAGCAAAAGACAACCCATAACCGACCAAGCAGGAAGCCGCACCAAGCGCGTAGTATTTGGTCTTGTACAAGCGGCTGATTTGGCGGGGAGCGATACCAATCGCCTTCATCACCCCGACCTCACGGTATTCCTCCTCCAAAGAAGCCAGAATCGTGAAGCGCAGACAGAGCAAGGCGATAGCTATCAGCAGCAAGCTGGCGAATATCAGCACCACCGCCGAAAGTCCGCCAGACAAGGCATTCATCAAGCTGATCATCGGCAAAGTAATAGCCACCCCAGACGGGAGCCCTGATTCGAGATACTCCAAAGCAAACTCACCGGTCCGGCTCTGGTCCAGCAGTTTGAACTCGACCATGTACTCGACTTCGCCAGTGTTCGCTTTCAGAAGATTGTAGTCTTCAGTACAGACTAAAAAGCGTTTGGAGGAGACCAGCGAAGGATTCATCTGCGAGTCCCGTAAAAACCCAGCGACAGTGAGAATCAGAATGAAGTCACCGTCCCGGATGGTCAGCTGGTCTCCTGCTGCCAAGCCAAAGGCATCGATGGTATAAAGCGGTGCCAGAACCTGGCCAGGCTGTACGCTGGCCACGGCATTCTGCTCGTCTAGCAGATAGTCGAAACTGGTGCTTTGGGTGACAAAACTCATCTCCATGATACTGTCGGCATAGGGGTCGAGGTCGTCTGCGTAGTAGATATGGCTGTTGTCGATGCCTAACAGCTCCAGCGTCTGTTGCTCGTCAACCAGCTCATTTGCATTTGAAAAAGCATCTATTGCCTGCTGGTCGATATCGCCGGTGACCATCTGAAAATAGTGTGGCGGGTCAGCCTCAGCGTAAAAGACGGTGCTTGCTCCGCTCATTTCAGCGATGATACAGAAAGCCGCAGCAACCAGCGTTGCCGCAAGCATAACAAACGAGCAGAGAATGGCACTGGACAGCTTGTTGAAGACGATATCGCGTTTCAATAAGGCTAGGAACATAGCTAACTACTCCCTCTCGTAATCAGGCCTGAGTAATTATCACATTCAATAGCTATGCTGTTAAGCTAAATGTACGGAATTTTCACAAATTGGAAGTATCTAAGCAATCACACTTCTAAAATCAGCGGGATAACCATCGGGCGCCGATGAGCACGCTCCCAGAGCAGCCCGAGTATCCTTTCACGCAAAGCACGCTTCAGCTGGTTGGTGTTCAAGTGTTGGTCTTTGGCAAAGCTCGCGGCAGTCTTTTCGACTATGCTGACCAAATCAGCCAGTAGCTCGCTATCCTCAGAACCGGCGACTCCCCGCATAATCACCTCGGGACGGCCGACGGGGCGGCCGTCTTTGCTCCGCACCTGGCAAACAACTGTCACTACACCATCGGAAGCTAAGGTCTGGCGGTCTTTTAGGACTACAGCTGAGATATCCCCTACCGACAAGCCATCGACATAGATGATACCGCTCTCCACCGGCTCACCTCGGCGCAGCTTGCCATTCTCCATCAAAAGACAATCGCCATTCTCCAGTACATAGATGGATTTACGGGACACCCCAACATCTTCAGCTAGTTTGGCATGGGCTCGCAGGTGGCGGGTCTCTCCGTGCACCGGCATAAACCCGCGTGGATGGGCCATTACCATCATCAGCTTCAGCTCTTCAGCACTGGCATGCCCGGAGACATGCACCAGGTCACGCTGCTTGTCGTAGACTTCAGCGCCGATTTTAGAGAGCGCGTTGATGACCCGGGTCACCGCTTTCTCATTACCCGGTACCGGTGAAGCCGAGATAATCACCGTATCACCTGGTTCGATAGGTACTGTACGATGCTCGCCATTGGCCATCCTGGCCAGGGCCGAAAGCGGCTCTCCCTGGCTGCCGGTGCAGAGGATGACGATATCGTTACGAGGAATGTCCTTGGCATTGTAAGCATCGATGATGCTGTCAGCGGGAACCCGCAGGTAGCCCAGCTCCTGGGCAATCTGGGTATTGGTGAGCATCGAGCGGCCGGTCACAGCAATCTTCCGGCCAGCGGCAATTGCCGCATCACAGACCTGCTGGATACGGTGTATATGACTGGAGAAGGCCGCGACGATTACCCGCTTCTCAGCATTCTTGACAATCGATTGTAAAACCTTGCCGACCTCAGCCTCCGATTGGGTAAAGCCGCGGTTAACCGCATTCGTTGAATCAGAGAGCATCAGGTCGATACCGCTCTCTGCAAAGCGGGTAATCGATTGATAATCAGTGAACACACCATCGATTGGAGTCTGATCGAGCTTGAAGTCACCAGTGTGCAGAACACTGCCGGCAGGGGTTCGGATAAACAGTCCCAAAGCAGCAGGTATGGAGTGGTTGACACTGAAGAACTCTACTTTGAAGTCACCGATGGTCAGTTGTTCAGAGGCCTTGACCTCGCGAAAGGGTGGGTTCTTGATTCGATGCTCAGCGAGCTTGCCTTCAATCAAGCCGAGCGTCAGTTTTGATCCATATATTGGTAAATCCAAGCGGCCGAGGTCTTTTAGCAGGTAAGGCAATGCCCCAGTATGGTCTTCGTGTCCATGGGTGATGATGATGGCTTTCAGACGTTGGGCGTTTTCGACCAGGTAGGAGTAGTCAGGCAGAATCAGATCGACACCGGGATGATCGTCATCCGGGAACATCAGCCCGGCATCGACAATAATCATCTGGCCGTTGTATTCCAGCGACGTCATGTTCTTGCCGATGCCATCCAAGCCACCTAAGGGGATGATCTTCAGTGGCTTTGAGGTTTCTTGGGCTTTGTTGTTAGACCTGTTACGGCGGTCAGCATTGCGACTGGACCGGTCACGCGGTGTGCGGCCTTGTTTACTATCACTATTCATCTTGTTATTCCTGTCGGTGAACAGCTACTCAATGACACCAACTGCCTGCATCACCTGCTCCAGTTTCTCGATCTGGGTGGCGGTGGCATCAACTAGCGGTAGACGCACACCACCAATAGAAAAGCCAGCCAGTTTCAAGGCAGCTTTCAGCATGATCGGGTTGGAGGTCACGAACAGCTCTTTCATCAAAGGTTGTAGCTTGAGATGGCAGGCTAAGGCTTTAGTATGCTCGCCTTCAGCCATTGAAACGACAATTTCTTTCATACGCTCGGGGGTCAGGTTGCCGATGGTGGCGATAACCCCATAACCACCCAACCCCATTAAGGGCACAGTAGTTTCGTCGTCTCCAGAGTAGACTCGAAAACCCTCCGGAGCATTAGATGCGATGTCAGCTATCTGGGTCAGGTTACCGGAGGCCTCTTTGACAGCTACGATATTCTCATAATCGTAAGCCAGGCGCAAAGTAGTGGCGGCTTCCATGTTGATTACCGAACGGCCAGGGATGTTGTATAGGATAACGGGGATATCGACTGCTTGAGCAATCGCTTTGAAATGCTGATAAAGACCTTCTTGTGGGGGTTTGTTGTAGTAAGGTACTACTGCCATCAGTCCGTCGACACCTAAGGCCTCTGCTTCCTGGGCAAAAGCTACCGAATCGGCAGTATTGTTTCCTCCGACATTGGCAATAACCGGGGCTTTACCAACCAGGGCTGCTAACACCGCTCTGAACAGTTCAAGCTTCTCTGCCTTGCTGACAGTTGGCGACTCACCGGTGGTACCGGCAATAATCAAAGCATCATTGCCTCGATTGACCAGGTTGACGGCAAACTCCTGAGCACGGTCTAAGTCAAGCTCCAGGTCAGGACCAAAGGGAGTTGCCATAGCCGTAATAAACCGGCCAAACGGTGGTGTTTTTGACATATTTCTCCTCCTCTTTATCTAGTGTTTGCGGTATAAGCAGAGCAGAACACTGGTTTTTTGATTATACCGCCACAAAACTGCCTTCAAGACCTGACTGCCTTACAGGTCCAGCAGGTTCTCCAAGCCGATAATCAAGCCCGAGCGTTTCTCCACAGCTCGTACTGCCAGCAGAATGCCCGGTAGGTAGGATGCTCGGTCGATGTTGTCGTGGGTAATACGTAACAGCTCACCGGGAGAAGCGAAGATGACTTCTTGGGTAGCCACGAAGCCAGAGGCCCGCACGGCATGCACCGGTACCCCGTCGACACTGCTGCCGCGAGCTCCCTTATACTCCAGCTCGCTCTCGCTGCCGGGGCTCTCAGAAACCACACCAGCCGCTTGGCGGATGGCAGCCATTTGCCGGGCGGTTGTGATGGCCGTGCCGCTGGGGGCGTCTTTCTTGCCATTGTGGTGGAACTCGATGACCTCGACATCCTTGAAGTAAGCGGCTGCCTGACGGGCAAAAGCCATCATCAGCACCGCTCCGATGGCGAAGTTCGGAGCACAGAACAGTGTGGTACCGTTTGGAGCCAGCTGGTACAGTTCTGCGAAGGTCTCCGGTGAGACACCGGTCGTACCTACCACACAGTTCACCCCGAGCGGCAAAGCAATGCGCAATGAACCCTCCAGGGCAGTCGGTGCGGTAAAATCGACCAAGACCGCCGGTTGGGTAGCTTTTAGGGCATTAGCCAGATCATCGAAGGCTGGTACTGTAGAACCGGAAGGCAAGGCCAGGTTATCCTCGCTGGATGTGATGTCTGAGACTCCCACTAACTCGATATCATCCTGAGCGTCAAGCACGGGCACGATGGTGCGCCCCATCCGCCCTTGGTAACCGTTGAATAATACCCGAATCATCGATCTCCTCCTCCTTAATAGCGTCAAGCTGATACCTCTAAGCTGATGCCGTCAAGCCTGTGTTGCCGAGTAAATGCTGTCTAGCAGATGCTGATTAGTTGAAGCCGCTAAGCTTAGGCTGTCAGCCACTGGCGCCAGAAACCACCTACTTAATCAGCATGGCTAGTTCTTGCTGCAGCTGATCAGTCTGGGCTGGCGAGATCACCGCCAGGGTCGGTGGCTCGTGGTAGAAACGCTGTACCACACGGTTGATGTCATCTAATGTCACTGCTCGGTATAACTCGATAATCTGGTCCAGGGTCAAGAGTTCCTGGTTCAAGACTAGGAAGCGTCCCAGGGTGATCATCCGTGATGCTGTGGATTCTTGGGATAAAACAGTCTGGCCAATCAAGTAGTCCTGCATCCTTTGTAGTTCCTGGGCAGTTATGCCCTGAGCCAGCATCTTCTGCAGCTCGGAATGGATGATGCTGACTACCTCGCTTAAGTTGTCTGGACGCGTGCCGACGTAAACCACCATGTTACCGGCATCAGCGTATGAGATCGTGGTCGCAAAGACCGCGTAAGCCAAGCCGCGTTTCTCCCGTATCTCCTGGAATAACCGTGACGACATACCGCCGCCTAAAGCCGCATCCAGCAGTGCTGCCGCAAAGCGGTCATCATCATCGAGTGTCACTCCCGGTAAGCCATAGATCAGATGGGCCTGTTCAGTATCTTTTTGCTGCAAGACAAACGGGTCGGGGGTGACTGGCTGGTCTTCTCGCAAGGTACTGAAGCCGCCAGGCATGGCTCCTAGATACTTATTCAGCAGCTCCAGCAAGTGGTCGTGGTCGACATTGCCTGCTGCCGCCACGATGCAATTTGCGGCGTGGTAGTGGGCCTGGTGGTAGCTCAGGCAGTCTTGATGCATGAAGCTGCCGACGCTTTGGCGGTTGCCGATAATCTGACGGCCCAGGTTGTGCCCAGGCATCGCCGCTTCTCCGAAAATCTCGAAGATGTAGTCTTGCGGACTGTCCTCGGTACGGGCAATCTCTTCGATGACCACCTCGCGTTCCGATTCAATATCGTCTTGGTCAAACAGCGACCCAGTTAGCATGTCGGCGATAATCTCGATCACCGGCTCGATTTTGTCATCGACCACCCGAGCGTAATAACAGGTGTATTCCTTGGATGTGAAGGCATTCTGATCAGCTCCCAGCGACTCGAAATCCTGGGAGATGGCTAAAGCGTCACGCTTAGCAGTACCTTTGAAGAACATATGCTCCAAGAAATGCGAGAGGCCATATTGGCCAGGCAGCTCATCGCGTGAGCCAACCTTGAACCAAACGCCGATAGAAACCGAGCGCACGTTATCCATGCGCTCGGAGATGACCCTGATGCCGTTATCCAGTGTAGATAACTGATACATTTTGGGCTCCTTTACAACCAACCCTTAGTGCCTTGCAC